>JAEZCJ010000119.1 GCA_023433615.1 Bacillota bacterium
CATCAGTATTATGATTCGCCTGTTGACTGGACGAGAGATTACTTGGCGGGACGTGTCGGGATTCATGGACATACCGTTGAGCCGGATGCTCGGAAGAAGGAACGCATCGAACATTTTCGCTCGACGGATCCCTATGGATTGAAGCATGAATTCCCCGCTTATTTCGCATAGACGGAAGAAAGGGTTGTCCGAATCCGGACAACCCTATATCTCTAGTATGGTAACGCAATTTCGACAAGCTACGCCCGTGAAATATGCTAAAATAATCCAGAAAGACGAAGGAGGGATAAACGCGTCACGCAATGCGAATCTCGAATCGCCTGTAAGGAGGTGGACGAGCGGCTCAAGTTGCTTCGCACACGGAACCGAATATCGAATCCCCATTATTAGGAGGTGTATCGTGTCTAGCATTCTATTCATTAATGGTCCCGCAGAAGGCCATGTCAATCCGACGCTTGCCGTAGTCAAGGAACTCACTGCGCGTGGACATCGCGTAGTCTATGTATGCACCGAAGCCTATCGAGGCTCAATCGAGGCGACCGGCGCGGAATTCTGGCCGATCGAAGATTATCTCGCACGCCAGCGAACGGGCAATCCCTTCTTGATGCTGCTTCGGACCGCCTCTATCGCGATTCCTCAAGTCATGGTACGGGCGCAGCAGGATAAGTTCGACTTCATCGTTCACGACTCCTTCTTCGGGTGGGGGGCGTGGATCGCGAAACTGCTGAAGCTGCCTTCGATCGGCTCCTATACCTCCTTCACGATGACGAGCCGCAGACCGGAGAGAATCGGCGAATTACCCGGTCTTCGCTTCATGAAGCTAGCCGTCAGCGCACTGTACAAGCCCTTGGTAACCATGGAAGCGCAAGCAGTCGCGAAGCAATTCGGCATGCCTGTACCTAGCCTTAAGGAGATCTTGTTCAATCACGGCGATATGAATATCATGTACTTCACGCGAGAATTTCACCCGAACAACGAGCTGCTCGACGATACATTCGTCTACGTTGGGCCAACGGTAGCGAATCGCCCGTTACAGACTTCTCTTGATGTCGATACCTTCAAAGGGAATCGGAAGCTAGTCTACATCTCACTAGGTACCGTATTAAATCGTAAGCTCGCCTTCTTCCGGGCATGCCTGGCAGCATGCGCCGATCAAGATTATCAAGTGATCTTGTCGATCGGAGATCGAATCGATCCCTCCAGGCTTGGTCCGATTCCGTCCAACGTTCTGGTCAGCCCCTACGTCCCGCAGCTTGAAATCCTGAAACGTGCCGATGTCTTCGTCACGCACGGCGGTATGAACAGTACCTGCGAGGGACTCTATCATCAAGTCCCGCTGATCGTTATTCCTCAAGGCTTCGATCAGCCGATGATTGCGGCTTGCGTGAAGCGGCTCGGTGCGGGAATCGTGATAAGCAAATATTCGTTGACCGCCGGCAAGCTTCGCATAGGAATCCATGAAGTGCTGCACAACCCCGAGTATCGAGCGAACGCCTCACGTGTCGGCTCATCTTTCGCATCCGCCGGAGGAACAACAGCCGCGGTCGATGCGATCGAATGGTTCGGTCGCCAGCTGCAAGATTCGCGGACAGCCTCATCCATCGGATAGCATGTCGGAATGAACGCCAACCGACCATTCCATTGAGGACGTGGCTGGTTGGCGTTATCGAGGCTCACTTGACTTATGTCAAGCTGAATGCTGAAGCTTCACACGACGTTATCGATCATAAGCTCAAGTGCTTCCTGTTCCCGCTCTCTCACTTCGTCCAATAGATCAAAAATCCGATGAATCCGTTCATCATTCGTCATGTTGTATATGATAGCGATCTGCCTGATTAATCGAGCCTTCTCTTCGATAAGCTTGTACCGTTCAGACAATTCATCGCCGCGATGAATTCGTTGCTTGGAGATCAGATACTTGAGCCGCAGCGACATCATCCTCTTGTGATCGTAGAAAATATGCAGCGCACGCTGATCGGCAAGCTTATAGTGCTCGACAGTATACTTATTATGTACCTTGAGGGCATCAATGACGTCTAGACCGTATGCTCCGCTCTCTACATTCTGCTTCATGCTTATCTTCTTCGAAGAATTGCGGGAGTACAAGTAATCTCTAAGATGGTCCACCAGCAGTTCACGGTCGTACCGGAACGATGCCGCTTTGTTATAGTTCCAGAGCTGCAGCGAATCGGTATAATCGATATAGTCGTCTGCCGCGGTGCATGCAGCAATTGCTCTCTCAAACTGATCGAACCGTACGGTATTGAACGAATACCCCGGTTTATCGACGAACGTGAAATCCGCGACATGCAGCACCTGCTGCTTGCGATCGTATCCATAAATAAACAGTTCATGCGGCGCCTTGCGTTTCCCGAACGCATGCGTACCTTCAATATAGAATAGGTCAGCTATACAGAGAATGTAGTGATTCTCGTCCATGCAATGAATGAGGAATTCGATCATGTTCTTATTGAAATACTGAATCATGCTCTTCTTGATCACCTGGGTGTAGATCCAGGGACAGAATGCATGCATGCCTTCGAACAAGTAATTCAGATGGTAATCCATCGCACGGTTCTTATTGAAATCATCCATGCTCATCTTGATCTGAATGAAGTTATTGTATATCCAATCGTGTGTCTCTTCATCATGATGCAGAATGGCTAACATGCTGGTGTTCCTCTGATATGCCGTTATAGGCGGCATCGTGATCGGCAAGATCTTCGTATCCGTGTCCATCCTCTTCCTCCCTGTATAGAATTTTGAACCCGCTCTCATAATTGGTATACCCCAATGAGCCCATCCGGAAACTTTAATTGACATAAATGGGTCATCAGCCCAATTATACCATAAAAAATCCGCTATGCCTCTGCAAAGGTCATAGCGGATTTCGTTATTTCGCGAAACTATGATGGCCAATCGTGACGATGACGTCCATGCTGGACCAGAACGATCCGCGCGATACTTTCGGATTGAAGAAGTATACGGCGTCCTCGACGTTGTTCTTCCCGTTCAGCGCATCCTTGGCCGCGCGGAGGGAGCTGGCGTTCGGCTTACTCTTATCGAGCAGTCCGTTGTGTGCAGGAGGGAATTGCTTGCCCGCGTAAATCACATCCTTGATCGTATCCGGGAATCTGCTGTCCTTCACCCTGTTCATGATCACGTTCGCGACGGCTAGCTGGCCTTCGTAGCCCTCATAGCCCGCCTCCACCATCGTGATCTTGGCCAACAGCATAAGATCCGTATCGATGAACGGCTCTGCCGGGTGATCGAATATCGAGGGGATAACCACCTTCAGCTTCATATCCGACGCGATTGCCACCTCTCCGGCGATACCGTTGCGCTCGAGCAGCGCTTGCTTGCTGTTACCGATTAGCGCAGTTATGGCTTCCAAGCCGTTGTCATCCGTCACGGCTGCTGCATCGACCGTTGTAAGCTCGATCGCCTTCGTCTCCGGGTTCACTTGCAGGCTGGCATGGAGCATCTCTACCAATTGTCGGAGCGGAGCGTAGACACGGCCATCCTTCAGGAATGGAAGCGCATCCAGCCGATATCGTGCCTCGTTGAAATATACGACCGGAACCCCGTTGCCCAATACGATCGTATCGTTCAATGCCGTATTGATGGTCATTTCCTCAAGCTCGCTGTCCCATACTGCCGATGCTCCGAACAGCGCGGCGATCCTGGCAGCCGGGGCGTATAACCGATCCTTCACGATCACCAGCGGATCAGCAAGCTTAACAGTCACGCCATTCAGCACGATATCCACGTCGGCTGCAGTTTCTTGCGCTGATCCGGCGGACACCGAACCGACGCCATATAAGAGCAGTCCCATCATCATCAATGCGGTAAACAGCCTTCTACTCGACCTGCTGAGTCCAGTCATGTATACCTCCCGGTTGTCGCAAGTTGGTCTAGGTCCTCTCGCATGAATCTCTGGGGCTGATTATATCACAGCTTCGTACACCCTTTGGATTAACATTTTCACAGAATTAGGCATCCGAACCTAGGAAAGCGCAATCCGGGCTGGACTGCGCTGCGCTGCAATACGGTCCCATCAGCCGATAAAAGCTTGGACCCATTCGGTATTGTAGTAGGCGATTCCGATCTGAGTGAAGTTCACGCTCAGGATATTCGCCTTATGTCCCGGGCTGTTCATCCAAGCGTTCATGACCTCCACCGGACTCCGCTGACCCTTCGCAATGTTCTCTCCTGCCCACTTATAGGCAATGCCGAATGATTTCATCATCTGGAAGGGTGACCCGTAGGTCGGGGAATCATGCGAGAAATAGTTGTTATCGTGCATATCCTGCGCCTTGAACATGGCCATTCGCGAGAGTTCCGCATTCATCGTGAGCGGCTTCAGTCCTGCGTTCGTTCGGGCTTCGTTCACGAGCGTTAGCACCTGCTGCCCGTACTGGGACGGATCGGTGCTTGTCTGCGTCTGGTTATTCGTCCCCGTGTTGCGGCTTGCACCCGTGTTAGGATTCGTTGTCGTGTTCGGACTCGTGTTCGCAATGTCTCCTTGTTGACCTGCCGATTGATCGACCGGTGACTGGGCACGGCGGAACCAATCCAACCAATGAACGCGATCGCCGGATGCCTGATGGATCGAGACCGTTCCCGTCCCCATATTGGAAATTGATGAAGCTTGAGACAAGTTCGACGACTGGGTATTGCCTGCTTGATCCGACTCGTCCTGCGCAGGCGTGTTATCGGCCGCACATCCGGTCGCCAGCAACAGCAGCAACACAATCGCGGCAAGCCATAATTTCATAGCAGTTTCCTCCTCGTGAGCATCTTTCTGGCGCTTCCCGAATTAGGATGGATGTGTAGGCTTCAGATTATACGGATGCGGACAGGGACGTGAAATTACCCCTTGCACAATAACAGCGTATTTAATATACTGTTTACATTATACACAATTAAACGCAGTGAGGTGAGTCCCATTGTTTACTAATGCAATCGAAGTGAACGGTCTGCGCAAATCCTTCGGCGACCATGTCGTGCTCAGCGGCATCGACCTGTCTGTAAAGCAAGGTACCATTGCAGCATTGCTCGGACCTAATGGCGCCGGCAAAACAACGCTCATCCACATCCTGTCGACGCTCGTGCGTCCGGATGGCGGGTCCGCGCGAATCGCCGGGCACGATCTCTTGCTTAACAAGCGAGAGGTGAAACAGTCCCTCAGTCTCACCGGACAGTTCGCTGCTGTCGACGAGGTGCTGAGCGGTGAGGAGAACCTGCGCATGATGTGCAGGCTTAACGGCCTGACGGCCACGGAATCGAAACGTCGTACGGCCGAATTGCTCGCCCAATACGATCTTAGCGCGGCTGCGCGCAAGCGTGTCGGCACCTATTCCGGCGGGATGCGGCGCAGACTGGATCTGGCCGTCAGCCTTGCCGTTCCCCGGCCTGTCTTGTTTCTGGATGAACCGACGACAGGGCTGGATACGGCCAGCAGGCGAGAGCTCTGGGACAGCATTCTGCAATTGAAGCGGCAAGGAATGACGATTCTGCTCACGACGCAGTATCTCGAGGAAGCCGACCAATTGGCCGACCATATCTCGGTCATGAACCAAGGTCGAATCGTCGCTTCCGGAACGGCCGATGAACTGAAGTCTCGCGTAGGCGGTGCAAGGCTAGAGCTGTACGATGACAAGGACGAGTTGCTATACAGCATGCCTACGAGCGGCAGTCTTCAGGCGCTCCGGCAATCGCTCTCCGAACTCGCCCTTCACCAGCCCGGCGATGCACGCGTAGCTATCCGCAGGCCGAGCATGGATGATGTGTTCATCGCCCTTACCGCTCAACAACCAACGAAGGAGGAATCCTACGTATGAATGCAACGCAATCGAGCAGCAAATACGCTTCCATCTGGACAACGAATGCCGTATTCATCGGTCGCAGCATGCGCCACAGCATGCGGAATGTCGAGTCGTTAGTCCTATCCATTATGCTCCCCGTCATGCTCATGCTGCTCTTCACCTACGTGTTCGGCGGCGCCATCGCGCCTGGCGGCGATTACGTCAACTATGTCGTACCCGGCATCATCCTGCTGTGCGCAGGATACGGATCGTCCAGCACGGCTGTAGATGTGGCAACGGACATGTCGGGAGGCATTATCGATCGGTTCCGCACAATGCCGATTACCAGTATATCCGTCGTAACCGGACATGTCGCAGCCAGCCTCGCACGCAATCTCACGGCTACAGCAATCGTAATCGGCGTCGCGACGCTGGTCGGTTTTCGCTCGTCGGCTGCCCTGTTCGACTGGTTGGCGGTTCTCGGCCTCATTATACTGTTTATTCTCGCTTATACCTGGCTCTTCGCGGCGATCGGACTTGTAACGGGCAGCCCCGCTGCTGCCAGCGGCTACGGATTTATCCTGCTGTTCCTTCCGTATCTCTCCAGCGCCTTCGTGCCGACGAGCACGATGCCGAGCTGGCTGCAGGGCTTCGCGAATCATCAGCCCATCACGCCGGTGATCGAGGCGATCCGCGGCCTGTTAACCGGCACGCCTATCCAGGATCACGGCATCCGGGCGATCGGCTGGTGCCTTCTGATTCTTACGATCTCCTTGGTATGGGGCACAATCTCGTTCCGCAGAAGAGCCGGAAGGCGGTAAACTGCGGTAGACAACGAAACAGCGGGCCGGCTTCGCCGACCCGCTGCTCGCTATTTACGCCCAACATGACGAAGACCACGTCCAATCGATGTGGTCTTCGTCATGTTGGGCAATGGTTATTTCCCTCTCGTCTCCAGATACACCGCTATACCGTCCAATATCCGTTCAAGCCCAAAATCAAGGTCATCGTCCAGCGAGCCATTTGCCTCCTCGCCCGAGTAAGCGCCTGACTGCATCACGGGGTACAGATCCGGATAATCTCCCGCCTTCACCAGCTGTTTCATAACGTCGCTGTAGCTATAGCCGCCGAATTGTTCTTCGCTGCCCCCCGCTTGCAGCGCCAGGTCCATATCGCGCTGCAGTATCCCGTTGGCGCGCGCATAGCTGCTGAGCAGCATGATGAACCCCATTTTCTCTAGATCAGTAACCGAACATTCCCGCATCGTACCGAGCACCCAATCGACGAGCCGCAGACTATTCGGCGTCAGAGGTGCACCTGCGATCGGGATATCGGCGAACCAAGGATGCTTCCGTAATATGCCGACGCTCATTCTTACGAATACGCGCATACCCTCTCGCCAATCCGGAATCGAATCTTTGGGCGGCGCAGGGACGGCGCATACGGCATCTTGCATGAGCGTCAGCAGGTCCTCCTTGCTCGAGATATAGCGATAGAGCGACATGGCCGAGAAGCCCAGCGATTGCGCGACGCGGCTCATGGATACGGCGGCGAGTCCGTCCCGATCCGCGATCTCGACAGCCGCCGATACGATTTTCTCAATACTCAGTTCGCCCTTCGGCCCTCTGCGCGGCTGCTTAATGAATCCCCAGCTCAGCTTCACGCCGCTGGGCAGCTTGCTGAGCGCCTCCGTGAATGCCGCTTCGTCCCCGCGATCATTGAACTTGTCCATGATGAATCCCCCGTACCATCGATAATCATAAATTGTTTATGCTATATACAGTGTATCACATCTTTCCAAGATTGACTCATGCGCCGGCAAGCGTCCCTCCGGTCTCGAGCAGCGTCTTCATCCCCGACAGGACGATCGGAATTCCGTTCTCGAGTATCTCTGCCGTCCCGGCTGCGTGCTCGTACTCATCGTGAATGACGGTAACCATTGTGACGCCTGGAAGCTCTGCATGCGAGGTGATCTCCCATGTCATGCGCGACGGCGCATCCTCTTCGGTATTCGGCATCGTTAGGAAGCGCCAAGACAACACCAGCTTGTTCGGCGGATCGATCGCCAGAATGACGCCTTCCGCCTTCTTCCCTGCCCGATCCCACAGCTCGAACGGCGATTCCGGCTTCCAGTCCGATCGAATGCTGCAATTGAACCAGAACTTCGATGTTATCGCTGGATCCGTTAAGGCTTGCCAGATCTGTTCCGGCGTTGCTCGAATCGCGATTCGATTCACGTTACGCGGCTTCTGTATCACAGTTATGTCACGCTCCAGTTCACGCTGTAGATTGGTTAACCCGATTGCCCACGGCTCTGCGTATTTGCTTACCCATCGGTCATAGATTTGACGGATCGGCACTGCGTTCAGGTAATGAAGCTTCTCCCGGCCTGCCTTCCTTGTCGTGACGAGCCCCGCTTCCTCCAATAGATTCAAGTGCTTCATCACGCCGAACCGTGACATGTCCAGCGGTGCGCATAATTCATTCAATGATCTGCCGTCCGAAGCATGAAGCATATCCAGCAGCATGCGTCTGCTGGGATCGGCCAATGCCTTGAATATGTCATTCTCCAACCGCTACACCTCCCTTGTCACATGCATAGTGAAGATAACTTCGCAAAGTCCGCTTGACACGTTACCGAATAGTAACGTATTATGCGTTTGTGATAAGTGACTATATCGTAACATGTTATCACAACACGATCTGTTTGTCAGCCGGCGATGAATAGACCCGATCTCTCCCATGATGAAAGGCGATGACGAATGAAGAAGATGAACATGACATTGGTTGCTGGCAGTATCCGTTCGAATGCTGTAAGCACACAGGTGCTAACGTATATGAGAAGACTATTGGAGGCCAAGCAGGTGTCTGTTACCTTCATAGATCTGGCAAGACTGCCGCTTCCGCTGTTCTCGGCCGATCAGTCGAAGACTCACCCTTATGTCCGGCAGTTCTTAGACGCCATCGAACTTGCGGAAGGCGTGATCCTGGCGACGCCCGAATACCACGGCTCCTTGTCCGGCGCGCTTAAGAATGCCCTCGATCATGTCAACGCAGGACAGATAGCAGGTAAAGCTGTGTTATCGGTCAGCTCTGCCGGAGGCCCGGTAGGCATCAGCTCGCTTACGCATCTGCAGACGATTGTACGGAATCTGCATGGCGTGAACTGCACGCAGTGGGTCTCCGTCGGGAATGGCTCGAATGCGTTCGACGCGGACGGCGTCCCTATGGACGAAGATCTCCGTGCTCGCATAGATGGCGCGGTGGACCATTTGGTCGAGCTTGCATCGAGGCTCCCCGCTAAACCGGCTCATGCGCAATAAGGACCTTATTTATGGCAAAAAGATGACTGTTTAGTAACGTACTGCTATACCAATAGCTTTGCATAGGATAGAGTAATGCCTAGAACAGGAATAATCCCGTACTCTTTGGAGGTGTGAACAGCTTATGTTGGATGGCAATGAGATCGCGGCCTATCTGAAAAGGCTTGGCATGCCCGGTCAGGAGCCAGCCAGCTTGGACTACTTGTTCGAGCTGCACAAGGCGCATGTAGAACGCCTGTCCTGGCAGACGATCGACATCGTAGCCGGCAAGCCTGCGCCGATCGACGTGAAGCAATCCGTGGAGCTGCTGATAAACGGAAGAAGCGGGTACTGCTTCCATCTGAACGGCGCGTTCAGCGAGCTTCTTCGTTCGCTTGGCTTTCGCGTATTTTGGCATCGAGCAGGCGTGCAGCGACTGGAGTCCGAGCCGAACATCAATGGCTATCATCTCGGGCTGACAGTTGAACTGCCAGAGGAGAGCCAGGGTCAACGCTGGATCGTCGACGCCGGACTTGGCGATATCCCGTTCGAGCCGATTCCGCTGCGGCATGGCGTCTACGCGCAAGATCCGCTGCAATACAAGGTTATGCCATCAACCGTCGATCCGAACGGCTGGCGGTTGGAGCATGATCCCGAGGCCACCTTCGTCGGCGTGGATTATGCCGCTGGCGACTTGCGGAGCCTGGATGAATTCTTGCCGAAGCACGAGGTATACAGCCGTTCGCCGGATTCGCCTTGGATTCGGCTGCTGCTGGTTCGACAGAGGCATGCAGCTGGCAGCAATGAGCTTCGCGGATGCATCTGGCGCAAGCGTGATGCGAACGGCATCAAGAAGGAAGAGCTCGATACCCAATCCCGATGGATTGAGGTGCTGGGCGATGTGTTCCATGAGCATCTGGTCGATTACGCTATGGCGGAGCGGGATGCATTGTGGAAGCAAGTTCGGCAGACGCACGAGGAATGGTTACGCACGCAGAATAACGCAGCCCGCTAGGCTGCGTTATTCTGTACCTATCCGATGACAGCCGCGCCGATCGATGTTTCGAATGCTGCATTCATTCCATTGTCCTATCCTTGTTCCTATCGAGGTACTGCTTCAATAGCAAGACCGCCTTGGTTCGGTCATTGGTCCCGATCTTCGCATAGATGTCGCTCAGATAGTTCTTGACCGTACCTTGCGTCAAGAATAACCGATCGGCGATTTCCCTTGTGTTATAACCTTCAACCAGCAGCTTTGCAAGGTCGATCTCTCTTATCGTCAGATCATGGTCCTTCCCTGCGTTCGCGTATCGCATGCCGCTCGTTCGGATATTGCGCGCAAGCTTATGGGCTACCCTGCCTGTCAATAGCAAATTCCCTGACATCGCCTCTTGGATGGATTGCGCAAGCTTCTCGCCGTCGATATCCTTCAGCAAATACCCCGAAGCCCCATAGCTCAGAGCGTCTATGATATAGGCATCGTCGTCGAAAGTCGTCAGAATGAGAATGGTCACTTGCGGATAGTCTTTCTTAATCGCCTCTGTGGCCTTGACTCCTCCCATGCCTGGCATCCGGATATCCATGAGTATGATATCCGGTACTACCGAACGAAGCCGTTCAATCGCCTCTTCGCCGGTCTGTGCCGTTCCGACGATCTCGATCTCCGGCCGAATCGACAATAACGTCTCCAGCCCCTCCAACAATATTTTCTGGTCATCCACAAGCATGACGCCAATCTTGCGCTCGCTATTCATAGCCCTCTCCCTTTGCGACCGGCATTCTGACATGGAGCGCGAATCCCGTCAGCGGCTCGCTTCGCACATTCAATTGACCTCCGATGGCACGGATTCTGTCCTCCATCGTTCGTAACCCGAACCCATACGCGATGTCCTCGATGCCCATCCCATTGTCCTGTACGGTAATAGCGATGCTATCTTGCTGCTCCTGCACGCTAATGTCGATTTCGCTTGCTTGTCCATGCTTCAGCGCATTCGTAATCGATTCCTTCACCATGTTGATAATGACATATTCATGGAGAGAGATCGGCTGGGCAGCCACCTCGTATCGCAGATGCAATTGAACCCCGGTCTGCTTCTCCGTATCGGACATAATCTTGCGAATCGCTCCTTCAAGTCCCAAGCCCACGGCTGACCCTTCTTCTGCCTTTAACGTTCTTACAACCTGCCGAATGTTGCCTAGACCATGCTTCAGTTGCTCGCGCGCGACCCGGATCTTCCGGAGCGACTCCTCCGGCTTCTTGTCGATGAGCAATTGGGCCCCCTCCAAGGCAACAATCGCCGTCGTCAGCGCATGACCGACCGTATCGTGGACCTCTTCGGCAATTCTCGCCCGTTCCTGCAGGGCCGCAAGCTGTTCCCGCGTATGTGCTTCCTGAACCAGCGCAGCTTGCAGCCGCAGGTTGATCTCTCTCTGATTAAGCAGCAGCTTGGTGCTCCAGATCGGAATCACGAGACAGGTATAGCTCAGAAAATTGAACGCATGCTGCCACGGATTTACGCCTGCCACCGGCCACAGGTACGTGTAGACGATAAATCCTCCATACGCGAACGGCAGTGCATACCACGATTTGTAGTGCAATAGAAGATCGGCAGCGAAGAGAACGAAGACGATACTCTCGATTTCGGTGCCGCTTCGCATAAACAACAGAAAGAGCAGCACGATCTCGACAAAAGGCGATAACGCTGCGATTGGATGATAGCGGGGATGATGCAGCACCTTTGTCGAATGTCTCGCGAGGTACAGCCCCGTAAGGATTATGGCAATCGCAATGCCGCGATACGAAGTAAGCAGCACTTGAAGCATGATAAGGGCTGCGTAAGCGCACGCAAGCCCGTAGATGAAGAACTTCGCTAGTTTTCGATTGCTAAGCGTCTGTACGACCGAGATACTCATGCCCTCACGCATTCCCCTTTCAGAAAACCGCCCTGCCTTACAAGAATCCCAATATAACCGCCGTTACGCCGGCTAACAGAGGAATGGCTTCCACCCCGTGAATGATGACCGCGGGCCAGAAGCTGCGATACTTCGCGTTCAAGAATCCGTAGAAGATCGACCCGATGATGAATAGCGGTATTTCCGCTATCTTGTGAAGATGATAGGTAGCGAATAACACGCCGTTCATGGCCCAGTCCCATTTGCCGAAGGCTCCTCTCATCTGCGGCAGCAGAATGCCTCGGAAGAACAATTCTTCCCCCAGCAGGTAATTGAACAGGCAGCTGACAAGCGCAATGCCGAGCAGGTACCAAGCACCGACGAATTCGGGCGAAGCCAGATTCTCGATCAGCGTATAATCCTCGGGTGCCATGAACGGAATCAGACGGTTGATGGCCTCCTCGATAAATCCGAACAGCCCGGAACTCTCGAAGAAGAATGCATACAGAATGATCGGGATCGTGAACGCATACGCAAGCTTGTAGACCTTGTACGTCTTCGGATGAACCGGATGATTGAGCCATAGCCGATTCTTCAGCTTCACCCAGTTCAGTACGCCTAGCTCTCTTCGCAGTATGATGACCGATAGCGCGAACTGCCAGATCATCCCGATAATCATCATGATCCAATAGAGGATACCCGGGTGGAACGGTACGATAGGCACTAGTATCGGCATCAGAACGAATCGAAACAGTAACATCGGGAGCGCGACTAACGCCCACAGCCCCACTATTTTCCCGATGCCATATTGATTCACTACCATTTCGTTATGCAACCTGCTCACTCCTCCTCGATAAGGTAATTGTCGAGAGTAAGTATAGCGCGCTGCACCGTCATATGATCAGTGCCGATCGTCAGGCTCTTGTGTATGGGATAAGCCAGGCAAAAAAAAAGCCCCGATATTCCTTCATTGAAGGGAATGATCGGGGCGTGCTTCGACGCCATTTATATTCGATTGCTTCTATATTGACTTACGCTGTCCATATTAAGCTTTGTACGATTTATCGTACAATTCTCATGCTGTCAGAAGTACACTGCCCTTGCAGCAAATAGCTCTAGCGTTGCGGCAGTCGAAACCCTCATTGGGTATTCAGCGGCAGCCGTACCGTAAATGCCGTGCCTTCGCCAAGCTTGCTGCTCGCTGCGATATCTCCTTGATGCATTCCGATAATGGTGCTCACGATGGACAATCCCAGCCCGCTACCGCCTGTCGAGCTGGTGCGTGATTGATCCGCCTTGTAGAAGCGCTCGAAGATACGCGGCAGGTCCTCATCCGCAATCCCGCACCCCGAATCCGCGATCCGTACGACTACCTCCTGACCTTGACGCACAAGCGAGACGCGAATCCTGCCACCGTCCGGCGTGAACTTTATCGCGTTATGGAGCAGGTTCACCCACACTTGACTCATCAGATCTTCATCGGCCCGGATCTCGATCGCCTCGGCTTCGAAGTCCACATCAAGCTGTTTCGCCTGCCATTGCGGCTCATTCGCGAGGATGAGCGATCGCAATTGCCGGTCCAGCCGGTAGGCGGACGGCTGGATGACATGCGCATCCGAATCCAGAATCGCGAGCTTCAGCAGGTTATCGCTGAGTCTTGATAACCGGATGCATTCGGTCTCGATGATGTCCAGATAGCGATTCCGCTGCTCCTCCGTTAAGCCGCCATTCTTGATCGCCCTTGCGAAGCCGATAATGGAAGTGAGCGGCGAGCCGATCTCATGCGAGACATTCGAGATGAACTCCTGCCGCACCGCTTCCATGGCTTGCAGATTCGCCGCCATGTCGTTAATGCTGTTCACCAGCTTGACGAACGGGTTCCTCTGATGCCTCTTCACCTGCCTCCGGCCGTACCCCAGGTCAAGATTGACCCGGTAATCGCCGGTCGAGATTCGTCTCAGGGCGTGGATCAGTTCGTTCATGAAGAACTGCCTTTCACTCTGCAAGAGAGGACCAATAAGCGCCAATCCGATCATGAACAAGACTAGGCCCAGCGTCCCGCTAATCATGAAATCGGTCATAGCAGGCGGATGCCAGTCCATCGACGAATGGACGATGTCCATAATCGTGTACGCGATCGCCCAACTTAGGAATAACAGAACAAGAATACCCAAGACAGCCGCGATGCCTTTAATGGGAGTGACACCAGGCTTCATACGGTCACTTCCAGTCGATAGCCGAGACCGCGAATCGTACGGATTCGAAAAGGATGGCGCTCTTCCGGAAACCGTTCGCGAAGCCGCTTGATGTGCACGTCAACCGTTCGCTCGTCACCCTCATAGTCGAAGCCCCATATTCTCTCGATCAGTTCGTCGCGCGTGAAGGTTTTGCCGGGTAAGCTGGCCAGCTTGAAGAGCAATTCGAATTCCTTGCGCGGCAGCGCAGCCTCCCGTTCGCCGATGCGGCATTCGCAATTGCGGCGGTTCAACGTCACATCGCCTAGATGCAGGATCTGCGATGCCGTGATCTGATAACGCTTGAGCAGTGCCTTCACCCGCGCAATGAGCACCAACGGATCAAACGGCTTGACCAGATAATCATCCGTCCCTAGCTCGAAGCCCTTCACGATCTGCGACGTCTCCCCCTTGGCAGTGAGCATCAGGAGCGGCATTTCATAGTGCTCGCGCAGCTCCCGGCATAAGGTCCATCCGTCCATGCCCGGCATCATGATGTCGAGGATCGCCAAGTCGGCCTGCGTCTCCTCGAGAACGCGCATTGCGCCTACCCCATTAGACGCCTCAACCACGTTCCAGCCCTCTAGCTGCAGAAAATGTCCGACCATTTCGCGTATATGCGGATCGTCATCGACGACTAGGATCTGCGTCATTGGCATTCGCCTCCAGCTTCTTAGGTTAGAATCAAGTCTTCCGCATATAGGCGCGTACGGTAAGCGGCGCGAAGATCGCCACGATCGCCGCTGCGCCTATGAGGGAGATGACCGCGTCCCCGCCGAATGTTCCTTCATTCGTCAGCTCCCGCACGGCCGTAACGAGATGCGAGACCGGGTTCAGCGCCACGAATGCCTGCAGCCAATCGGGCATCGTCTCGACTGGCACGTAGGCATTCGAGAGGAAGGTCAGCGGGAACAGCACCAGCATCGATATGCCCTGCACGCTTGAGGCGGTCCGAGCGATTACGCCGAAGAAAGCGAAGATCCAGCTTATCGCCCAGGAGCATGTTATAACCAGTATCGATGCATACGCGACATACGCGAAGCCGCCGCCGGGCCGATACCCGATCAGATAGCCTACAAGGAAGGTCAGCGCTGTCGCCAGCGTGTACCGGACCGTATCGGCCATCAGCGCTCCTGCAAGCGGCGCGATCCGCGCGATCGGCAGCGACTTGAACCGATCGAACACGCCTTTATCCATATCCTCCCGCAGTTGGACACCGGTCACCATGGACGTCGTGATAACCGTCTGCACGAGAATGCCCGGAATGATGATAGGCAGATAGCTGAACGCGTCGCCCGAGATCGCCCCGCCGAATATATACGTGAACATCAGGGTGAATACGATCGGCTGAAAAGTGACGTCGACCAGCTGCTCAGGCGTATTGCGGATTTTCAACAGCCCGCGATAAGCCATCGTGAACGAGTTGCGCATCGTCTGCGCGAAGCTTGTGCGGTTCTTCAGCTGGCGAGCGGCACTCGATTGCGTGATAGACGTGCTCATGCGAACACCTTCTTTGCCGCTTCGTTGGTCTCGGCCGATTCAGCCGCATCGTTCACGCCATGGCCCGTAATCGTAAGGAAGACCTCATCCAGCGTCGGCTTCTGCACGCTGAGCTCGGTAAGCAGGATTCCGGCATCGCGGAGGGCAATCAGCAAGTCCGCTACACGGTCGGCATTCGATAGCGGAGCCGTTATCTTCAAGGCTTCCGCCGATGTTGCCGCTTGGACATGGAGGACTTGCTCCATGATCCGGCGGCCTGCTGCGAGATCCCGAGCATGATTGACCCGTAGCTGCAGCGAAGAAGTACCGATCGATCCCTTCAACTCATCTACCGTGCCCTCCGCGACGACGCGACCGCGGTCGATTACCGCTACCCGGTCCGCCAATTCGTCCGCTTCCTGCAGATATTGCGTCGTCAGCAGCACAGTCGATCCCGAATGGACCAGCCGGCGAATCGTTCCCCACATCTGATTCCGCGTACGCGGATCCAGCCCTGTGGTCGGCTCATCCAGGAAGATGAGCGGAGGCTGCGCAATGAGGCTCGCCGCCAGATCCAGTCTGCGGCGCATCCCGCCGGAGAATTGCTTGAGCGGCCGCTTCGCCGCTTCCGACAAGCCGAATTCTTCAAGCAGCTCCGCTGCCTTCTTGCGCGCTTCGGCACGGCTAAGCCCCAACAGCCGGGAGAAGATGACCAGATTCTCGGTCGCGCTGAGCGACTCGTCAACCGATGCGTATTGGCCGGTTACTCCGATCAGTTGGCGCACGATCTGCGACTCCTTCATCACGTCATGCCCGAAGATGCGCGCAGTGCCGGCATCCGCTCGCAGCAGCGTAGCCAGCATGCGAATCGTCGTCGTCTTCCCTGCTCCGTTCGGTCCGAGCACGCCGTAGATCGAACCGGCGCGGACGTTCAGATCCACTCCGTCCACAGCATGTTTATCGCCGAATATTTTTACCAGTCCGCGCGCCTCCACGGCCCATTCGCCACGAAATGAATCGTTCTTGATCCCGTACACCTCATTCATCTAACGTTCCTCCTATACGATGACCGTTATGATCGGCCGCACAGAGAATGCTACATGGTTTATATGAACGGAATATGAACAGCGAGGCGGTCCATATCAATTAGTGATCGGGGCTCTCTTAAGCATCGTCCTGCCGGAATCGCATAATGCCCCCGTCAAACGTACAAATGTAGAGCTCGCCAGCCGCATCGGTACCGAAGGACGAGATATTCATCCCCGACTGAAGCAAGGTCGTGTTGTGTACTGTACCCCCTTCCTCCTTGAGCGCCCAGATCGTACCGGTTCCGAAATCCGCATAGATATACCAGCCAACAAGATGGGGCAACTCTCTGCCCCGATACACATACCCGCCTGTAATGGAGACGCCTAGGTCCCGACCGTACGTATAGATCGGTTGGGCCAATCCCTCCGTATCGCAACCTTCCGCCGGATTGTAACAGGCCGCACCTTCTTGGATGCGCCAGCCGTAGTTCTCTCCGCGCTCGACGATGTTGATCTCCTCGAATCGCAGCTGACCTACGTCTGCTGCCCACAGCTTCCCGGTAGCCGAATCGAAGCTGAACCGCCACGGATTCCGCAGCCCATAGGCGTAGATCTCCGGCGATCCTTGGCCGATGAACGGATTATCTTCAGGAATTCCGTACGCGTTGCCGTCCTGCCTCGCATCCACGTCGATACGCAGGATTTTGCCGAGCAGGCTATGAAGATTCTGGCTGTTATTGTGCGGATCGCCGCCGCTTCCGCCGTCTCCCGTCGCGATGTACAGGTAGCCGTCCGGGCCGAAAGCCAGCTGCCCCCCGTTATGGTTCGAGTACGGCTGTTCGATGGCAAGGAGCACTTGCTCGGTCCTCGGATCCAGCAAATCGGGACGTTCCCGATCCGATTCATAGCGAGCGATAATCGTGTGCGTTGCGGTCGTGTAATTCACGTAAGCCTCTGTAGGACGCTTGGGATGGTACGCGAATCCGAGCAGTCCTTGTTCGTTGCCGTCGTGATGGACGCGATCCGTAAGATCAAGCACAAGCGATGGCGCTTGCTCCGGATCGGCGGTATTCACGCTGCGAATGCGCCCGGGCTGCTCAACGACATACACGAGCTCCGGCTTGTCACTCCGATGCACAAGTCCGACAGGCTTATCGAATTTACCGATGATGGTGACTAACGGCTGGAGCGCTATACCTCCGGATGCCGGCACGGACTCCAGCACCGGCTCCTCCCCCGTCTTCTGTTCCGGCTGATTCATCGGCGCATTGTCAGGGACAGCCGGCAGAGCTTCTCCACCTCTGCATGCGGATAATGTAAGTAGGCAGAGTAAACACAGCAATGCTATACGACGCGGGATCGTCATGTACAGCCTCCTCTTGAAAGATTTTTCCTGTCTGAACAGATTACCAGATGTAACCATCATAGCATGATATTCAGAGGCAATCACAGCGAAGGCGTGTTAAGATGGATGAGGACGATGCCGGAATAATGCCAGGCAGGCGCTGAATGTTACAACGGTAAATATTGAAATATGGATGAGGTGAACACGCATGAGTACATGCAATATCGACCATACCAATGAAGAAGTTAAAGCGAAGCTAGAAAGTCAACGGGATTTCCTTCCGGAATCCTTATACGAACAGATTGACCGCTATCTGCAGCACGATCCCAGCCAGGAAGACCGGAATGCATTATTCCACCTGCTGAAGAAGTATGATCTGGCCGCAAGGGACGAACAAGAAAATCGAAACCGCAGCATCTTGCAGTTGATTGCAAGCGCGGGTTAGAGTTCTTACCCAATAGCTGGACTTTGGATCGACCCTGCATATTCGTATTTATAGATTTTTCCGGATGCTCCTGAAGGTACTGCCCGGAACTTGCCTTTGTCCGCAAGACTCCGGCAGTGCTTGATCGCGGTTTGTTTATGGAGCTCCAGCTCCTTGGCAGCTTTCGGCGGGCTGACGATACGATTCTGCCGGATGGCGAGCCGCATCGGTTGGCGTTCGATCCTGTTGTAGTCGCGGCGAGCATTGGTATATTTCTCATCAGCCGAAGCTAGATATGGCCCTAAGATGCCTCGAACGGTGGACAATACGAACGAGGCATTTTCTTTCAATTCGTCTAACGATATGAAGGTCACGTGAAATTCTTGCGATTGCAGGTACATTGCTCGATTCAGATCCAACCGATATTTTGAACGCTCCTTGCCATGCGAACCGAAATCCATGCTCTCGAATACGAATCGCAGCCCTTCATACCCCAACCTTCTCACCCTTTCTCAGCATGCAAAAAGCCCCGATATCCCTACATTGAACGGATGATCGGGGCTTGCTTCGCCACACCTTATTAGGCCGATTCTATACGATCTTTCGTACAAAGATCCCCTATCTCTATTTAAACTGACCGATGCGTGCGATTTATCGTTCAAAACGGTTCGATGCCGTTGGCTAATCATGGGCTTTGTACGACTTATCGTTCAGTTGAAGCTGGGGACTTTACCGTTGCAACAAAAAAGCCCAGAGCGCGATGCTCTGGACTTATCATGATTGTGAAGAATGGTCGGGACGACACGATTTGAACATGCGACCCCCTGGTCCCAAACCAGGTGCTCTACCAAGCTGAGCTACGTCCCGTTGTTACATACTATCCAATTGTGAATAATGGAGCGGAAGACGGGAATCGAACCCGCGACCCTCGCCTTGGCAAGGCGATGCTCTACCGCTGAGCCACTTCCGCATAGGTGGTGCGGTCAAGAGGACTCGAACCTCCACGGTTGTTACACCACTAGAACCTGAATCTAGCGCGTCTGCCAATTCCGCCACGACCGCATATGAAAATATGGAGCCGGCAATAGGACTTGAACCCACAACCCCCTGATTACAAGTCAGGTGCTCTACCAATTGAGCTATACCGGCATATTTGATTATTTCATGGTGGCTCGGGACGGAATCGAACCGCCGACACGAGGATTTTCAGTCCTCTGCTCTACCGACTGAGCTACCGAGCCTCGTGCATATGAGATGCCACCATTAGTTTGAATAATGGCGGAGCTGACGGGACTCGAACCCGCGACCTCCGGTGTGACAGACCGGCGTGAACTCCAACTTCACTTACCCTAACACGGTAAAGCAGTAAAATGCAAGGGTATAAGTTAATGATAGAAAAGTTTTATACCCGGGAATGAGATCATGTCTAAAATTATAACAAAAAACATCATCTTATCCGATGATGTTG
>JAEZCJ010000134.1 GCA_023433615.1 Bacillota bacterium
TCGACATTAAGCCAAAAGCTGAAAACGGTCGGTCAGGGATAAGGCATCCTGACCGACCGTTTTCATGTTTCGTTGTAGAGTTTAACTATCTCACAAAGACTTTTTCAACCTTTTGGGACAGCCCCTTTGTTTATGCTGGAGAACGCGATGTTAGCGATCCTTAGCCAGCTATTGTCAGAGGTTGGAGTGAAATAGTGTTGTTTTCTGCTATTATTCTAGGCGGCTACCGAGTCGAAATGCGTATAGTGTAAAAAAGTATAGCTATTTTTGGAAGTATCCCTGTATTCAAGCTATACATACAAAATTAGTGGTAGGAAATGCATTTATTCCAGCCTTAATCGCAATGTGGTCTTCATTAGTGGTAGCTTTTTACATGATCTACATGGTTTATAGCCAGGTGCGGTGTTTCTAGCTGCAATGTACATTGAAGAAACCGTCAGGGTGACCTTCCCGGCCCTGACGGTATTCCTACAAGCCCTTGCTATCCCAGCTTGCTGTCGATATACTCCTCAAGCTGCAGCCGCTGGTAGATCGGCAGCGCGGAGAGCATGCAGCCGTAGTGGAACAGATCGGCGTGCCGTTCGATTCGGATAATGCGGGCAGTCATCGGCGGAAGCGAAGCTTCTTCAAGGAAGTGGATGACGACGAACATATCGTGGGCCAGAGGATACTTGGATGCAATCTGGAGGCCGTTATCGGACAGGTCGCGCAGATAACCTTCGATAGACTGGCCGGTGAAGGAGCCTTCCTGCTCCCATTGGTAGATCGACATCATGAGCGGAATCTCCAGCGACAGCCGCATGCTGCGGCGGCGGTCTCGGCCGCTCGGTTCCGGAGCAGCCGCACCTGCCGCGCCAACCTCGGCACCTCCGGCTTGTGCCTGCTCATCAGCGCCGGCAGCAGGCGGCTCGCCGATCCGCTTCCCGATCCATTGCTCGTATATTTGCGCGAGCGCGGACAGGTCTTCCTCGCCGTAGCCCTGCGAATCGCCGATCTGGAACAAGCTCTTGGACGCTTCGAGCATCGGCGTGGACACGTTCAAGCCGTCCGACAGCACCGAGGACAACCGAAGGTCCTTCAGCATGAGGGCCAACGAGAATTGGACGCTGAAGTCATGCTCGATGATTTTCTTCCCCTTCAGCTCGGCCTGCTTGCTGGCCGCTCCGCCCGATTGCACGAGATGCAGGAACGCATTGGCGTCGATGCCGGCCTTCGCGGCGATCGACATGCCCTCGACGAGCCCGGCGAGGTTGATGCCGACGATCGTGTTGTGCGCGAGCTTCGCCGTCGCGCCGTTGCCGCTCTCGCCCATATAGATGACGTCCCGGCCCATGGCGAGCAGCAGCTCGCGGTTGTCCGCGCAGACTTGGCGGCTGCCGCCGACCATGAACACGAGCGAGCCGTTCTCCGCGGCGGGCTTGCTGCCGGTGACCGGCGCATCGAGAAAATCGCCGTACCGTGCCGCGACATCGCCCGCGATGCGTCGTGCCAAGGACGGGGAGATCGTGCTGCTGTCGATCACGGTCGTGCCGGGCTTCAGGCCGGCTAGTACGCCATGTTCGCCGTAGTAGACCTCTTCGATGGCGGAGTCGTTGCTGATCATCGTGATGACGGCGTTCGCTGTCCGTACGGCCTCTTCAGGCGTTGCCGCCTCGTCCGCTCCCAACCGGAGCAGCTCGTCCGCCTTGCCCGGCGTCCGGTTATATACGGTAACCGCGTACCCCTTGCGCAATAAGTTGGCCGCCATCGGCGCGCCCATCGTGCCCAGTCCGATAAACCCAATCGTGATCATCTGTGACCGTCTCCCGTCCTCTAGGTAATAATCACTTCATTCCTGCTCCTATTCTATCACAACGGAGTGTGGTAAGAGCAGTCACGGTATGCGTTGGTATAAAATTTCTCGATGGACAACAACAAAAACCTTTATGCCGTGCATATGCGCCAATTCCTTGTGTTTGGCTAGGAAATCCATTATCCTAGGGGTTAGGTTTGATCGGACTACAACCGTGCGTCTGTGCGGTAATTAGGAGGAAGATTCAGAATGGCAAAAACCGTATCCTTTGACTACAGCAAGGCACTGTCCTTCATCGGTCAGCATGAAGTCGACTACTTGACGGATGCCGTCAAGCTGGCGCACGAACAGCTCCACCAAGGCACCGGCGCAGGCTCCGACTATCTCGGCTGGATCGATCTGCCCGTGAATTACGACAAGGAAGAATTCTCCCGCATCCAACAGGCGGCAAGCCAGATCCGTTCCGACTCCGAAGTGTTGATCGTCATCGGAATCGGCGGCTCCTACCTGGGCGCTCGCGCGGCGCTCGAGATGCTCTCGCATTCGTTCTATAATGCCCAGCCGAAGGAAGCGCGCAAAGGCCCGCAGATCTTCTTCGCAGGCAATAACATCAGCTCGACTTACGTGACGCACCTGCTCTCGATGCTCGAAGGCAAGGACTGGTCGATCAACGTCATCTCCAAGTCCGGCACGACGACCGAGCCGGCGCTGGCGTTCCGCATTTTCCGCGAGCAGTTGGAGAAGAAGTACGGCAAAGAAGCCGCACGCAAGCGCATCTATGCAACGACGGACCGCGCGAAGGGCGCCCTGAAGAATCTCGCGACCGAAGAAGGCTACGAATCGTTCGTCATTCCGGACGACGTAGGCGGACGCTACTCCGTGCTGACGGCCGTGGGCCTCTTGCCGATCGCCGCTGCCGGAATCGATATCGAAACGATGATGCAAGGCGCAGCCGACGCATCGAAGGAATACGCGAATCCGAGCCTGAAGGAGAACGAGGCGTATCAGTACGCCGCCGTGCGCAATGCGCTCTATCGCAAAGGCAAAACAACGGAAATTCTCGTCAACTACGAGCCATCCCTCCACTTCGTATCCGAATGGTGGAAGCAGCTGTACGGCGAGAGCGAAGGCAAGGACTATAAGGGCATCTATCCGGCTTCGGTCGACTTCTCGACGGACCTTCACTCGATGGGGCAGTTCATTCAGGAGGGTACGCGCAACATTTTCGAGACGGTCATCCAAGTGGCTGAGGTTGCGGACCACCTGACGATCGGCCATGATCCGGACAACCTGGACGGCCTGAACTTCCTGACGGGCAAGACGATGGACTTCGTGAACAAGAAGGCGTTCCAAGGCACGCTGCTCGCGCATACGGACGGCAACGTTCCGAACCTCGTCGTGAACCTTAAGGACATGACGCCGTACACGTTCGGATACATGGTCTACTTCTTCGAAAAAGCTTGCGGCATCAGCGGCTACCTGCTCGGCGTCAATCCGTTCGATCAGCCAGGGGTCGAAGCGTACAAGAAGAACATGTTCGCGCTGCTCGGCAAGCCAGGCTTCGAGAAAGAAAAAGCCGAACTCGAAGCTCGCCTGTAAGGATCAGCTGTGATCACGAAGCATCTCGAGAAGCCTATTCGACATCGAATCTAGAACGCTGGCGAAAGTTCCGGTGCTCATGTAGCTTAGACTACACTGCGCTCCTCACTTTCTACCATCGTCCAACCTTCTCGGTTCTGACAGCTGATTTTAAGAAAAGGGGGCAGCCCCATGCTTGAAAGATATAAGACGCTGCGCCGCGAGGCAAGCCAAGAGATCGTCATCAAGAAGTCGCGCTTTATCGGCTATGCCAAGCCCGCGGCGACCGAGGACGAAGCGATCGCGTATATCGAAGAGATCAAGAAGAAGCACTGGAACGCGACGCATAACTGCTCCGCCTACGTGGTCGGGGAGCGGGACGAGCACCAGAAGGCTTCCGACGACGGCGAGCCCAGCGGCACGGCGGGCAAGCCGATTCTCGAGGTCATCAAGGCGCAGGGGTTGAAAAATGCCGTCGTCGTGGTTACCCGATACTTTGGCGGCATCATGCTGGGGGCGGGCGGACTCATTCGTGCGTATACCGATGGCGCGGTGGCTGGCATCGAGGCGGCGGAACCGATCGTGCAAGTGCTGCACCGCGAGGTGCTCGTCGACGTCGATTACACCTGGTACGGCAAGATCGAGAACGAGCTGCGGGGGCGCGGCATCCGCGTGGGAGACGTCGCCTTCACGGATCGCGTCGTCGTGACCTGCTTGCCGGAGGAGACGGAATCGGATGCGTTCATCGCATGGATGACGGACGTGACGCAAGGACAAGCCGCAATCGCGACCGGCGATGCGCGATACTATATCGATGGCGAATAAAACATGCCGCAAGGCATGTTTTTTCTTGTCCGGGCATAGGTTTCTACAAGTGCGAGTTCAAAAAGACCGATTGTCAGCGCCTGCAGCGTTTCCGTAGGAAACGCAGCATCGGGAGCATCCGCTTAGGTTGGACGATGGTAGAAAATGAGGAGCGCAGTGTAGTCAAAGCTACATGAGCACCTCCAGCGTTTCGCAAGAAACGCACATCGGAAGCATACGCTTCATTTTCGCCAGCGTTCAAGATTCGAAGTCGAATAGGCCTCTAGAGATACATCGCGATCACAAGTGGGCTCTTTGAACATCATCTACAAGGTTAGAATTCTTGAAATTCAGGACAGGGAGGCGCTAATCATGGCTGTTAGAAGGTTCGCCGCGCTGATCGGGATCGTATTCGTGCTGCTTGGCATCATCGGCTTCATCAACCCGCATGCATTCGGCCAGTTCCACCTCGATACGACGCATAACGTCATTCACCTCGTCGTCGGCCTGCTCGGCCTGCTGGCTGCTTCGGGAGAAGGGTACGCCTTCCGCTTCTCGCAAGCTGTCGGAATCTTGTACATGCTGATGGCGGTGCTGGGCTTCTTCACGAAGGACTTGTTCGGCTTGATGCATGTCGGACTGTCGGACAACGTGCTGCACTTCATCGTCGGCGCGATCGCGCTGTACTTCGGCTACGTCCTCGTAGACGACGAGCAGCCGGCGCGTTCGCCGAAGGTATACTGAGGTCCGCCCTGCCTAGCTCAGCGGCTGCTCCCGAATCGACTGGATCCAGGCGCGGGCTGCATGCGAGATATAATGGCCCTGGCGCCAAATCATCGACATGCGCCACGGAATGGGCTGCGGCGCGACGGGGACGACTCGGAAGCGGTCTCTGCTGAGCAGCCGGCAGACACTCTCCGGGAGCAGCGTCACGCCCAGCCGGATGCCGACCATCTCCGCGATGAAATCCCACTGCGAGCTCTCGAATGCGACCTGCGGCTGAAACCCTGCACGCAGGCAGGCATCCTCGATCAGGTGACGGATCGTGAATTCCTCGCGGAAGAGGACGAATGATTCTGCCGCCAGCTCCGTCAGCTCCACGCTGCCTCGCGATGCGAGCGGATGCTCGGGATGCATCACGAGGCGAAGCTGTTCGTCGATGCAGGGATGCGCGTGGAACCGATCGATGTGCGCGATCGGCTCGATCACGAAGCCGATGTCGAGTGCGCCTTGCTCGATATCGGCTTCGATGCGTTTGCCTCCCTGCTCGATCATCTCCAGCTGGATGCCAGGATAACGGGCATGGAAGCGTTCGATTGCCACGGGGAAGAATCGCATGCCGATCATCGGCGGAATGCCGAGCCGGACCGTGCCATGCGCGAGACGCATGACATCGTCCAGCTCGCCCTTGATCCGCTCCATGCCGAGCACGACCTGCTTGGCAGATGGCAGAAGCACTGCGCCTGCATCCGTGAGTTCGATAGGCGTGACGGTCCGATCGAACAGCTGCGAGGCGAGCTCGTCCTCGAGGGCGCGAATCATTTTCGACAACGTCGGCTGGGTTACGTGCAGCGCCTCGGCTGCTTTCGTGAAGCTGCGGTGCTCGGCTACGCCGATAAAATAGCTCAATTGCCGGATGTCCATGCCCGGATCCCCCTGACGCTTACCCCATAGATAGCATGCATGAGCAGCATGCCGTATATGTATTTTACCTATGCTGTGATTAATCGTACAGTAAATACAGCAGCAATAGCGAAAGGGGGAAACAATCATGCATACGCATGCTGTATATAATGAGGAAGACTTGCGAACCATGCTGAGCCGGGATGCAAGGAGCTCGATGGACAAGCCAAAGGCGAAGGGCAAACCGTCAAGCGCATCCTATACGGTTAAGGCAGCCATCGTGCTACCGCCGGATACGAATCATCACGGGACGATCTTCGGCGGCAAGCTGATGGCCTACATCGACGACGTGGCGACGATCGCGGCGACGCGGCACGCGCGCAGGCCAGTCGTGACCGCATCGACGGATTCGGTCGACTTCCTGCATCCGGTAAGAAAAGGCGACTCGGTCTGCCTGTCGGCCTTCGTCACGTGGACGCGCCGCACCTCGATGGAAGTATTCGTTCGCGTCATCACGGAGAATCTGCTGACAGGCGAACGCAAGGTATGCGCGACTTCGTTCCTGACGTTCGTGGCACTGGACGAGGACGGGAAGCCGGCGGAGATTCCGAGCGTGTATCCGGAGAGCGACGAGGAGCGGCTGCTCTTCGAGAGCGCGCAGTCGCGCAAGGAAGCCAGGATGATCCGCAGGGAAGAGAGCAAGCGGTTCGCCGCCCTGCTCGGCACGGAATCCCGGGTTGCGCAGAATCGCAGCCGGTCGGCACGCGAGGCATTCGAGCCGATCTGGGACGGCGAATGGTAAGTTCATAGTGCAGCAAGGAGAGGTCGCCCGACTCGGGCGGCCTCTTTGCATTCCTCCAGGGTCGAATGGATAGACCCGGGCGTCCGGCTGAACACTATTCCATGTAAGAAATATTAATGAATGTTATTGACGATTCCGGCCTGCACTGATAAAGTGATAATACCAAGTAGATTAATCGGAATTGAGGTAAGGCAGCTATGAATACGATGCTTCGCAGCCGCTGGTGGAGCTTTGGGTTTCGCAGTACGGTTATGCTCTATTTCATCATTCTCATCGTTCTGCCGATCGCGGGCGTCTACGTCCAGTCCTTCTCGCAGGGCTGGGCTCCCTTCTGGGACAGCGTCGCGGATCCGCTCGCGTGGAAGGCCGTGCTGCTCACGATCAAGCTCGCACTGATTGCCACGGTATTGAACGTCTTCATCGGCACGATGGTCGGGTGGGTGCTCATTCGGTATCAGTTCCTAGGACGCCGGTTCTTGAACAGTCTGGTCGACCTGCCATTCGCGCTCCCGACTGCCGTTGGAGGGCTTATGATCCTGCTCTTGCTCGGTCCGAACAGCTGGGTCGGCGAAGCGGCGGAACGGCTCGGCTTCGAGATCGTATTCCATCAGCCCGCGATCGTCATCGCGATGTTGTTCGTCACGTTTCCCTTCGTTATTCGCGCCGTCCAGCCGCTGTTGGAGGAGATGGATAAGTCCGAGGAGGAAGCGTCATACACGCTCGGTGCCTCGAAAGCGAAGACGTTCTTCCAAGTTATCTTCCCCACGATACTGCCGGGTATACTTAGCGGCGGGATGCTTGCTTTCTCGCGAGGGTTAGCCGAATTCGGCGCCGTCGTGCTCGTCGCCGGCAACATTCCAGGCAAGACGCTGATTGCGTCGGTCTATATTTTCGGCGAGGTCGAGAGCGACAACCCCCAAGGCGCCGCCGCGGTCTCGATCCTGCTGCTGACGCTGTCCTTCCTGATCCTATGGACGGTTAACATCGTCCAGTCGAGGAGGGGAAGTCAATGAGGAAGCTATGGATTCCGCTTACGTATCTCGTATTCGCGGTCCTGCTGATCGCTCCGCTCGTCAGAATTCTGATCGGCGCTTGGGAGGATGGCTGGGACGGCTTCATAGGCGCGCTCGCTCGTCCGCAGTCGCTGCATGCGCTATGGATGACTTTCTTGATTACGGTCATCGTCACGATTATCAATACGTTGTTCGGCGTCATGCTGGCGCTATACCTCGTTCGCGCAACCTGGCTTGGTACGCGCCTGAAGCAGCTGCTGAACAGTCTCGTCGACCTGCCGTTCGCGGTATCGCCCGTCATCGGCGGTCTCATGATCGTGCTGTTGCTCGGACCGAACGCGGTACTGGGCGCCTTCTTCGAGGATATCGGCTTCAAGGTCGTATACGCGATGCCCGGCATGATCATTGCCACGCTATTCGTCACGTTCCCGCTCATGGTGCGCGAGGTGATGCCGGTGCTGCAGGAGATCGGCGCGCAGCAGGAGGAGGCAGCTTCCACGCTGGGAGCATACTCGTGGTACACGTTCTGGCATGTGACGTGGCCGGCGATCCGCTGGGGCGTCATCTACGGCGTCGTGTTGACGGTCGCCCGCTGCATGGGCGAATTCGGCGCTGTGCTCGTCGTATCGGGCAATATCATTAATAAGACGCAGACGGCGACGACGCTGGTGTACCAAGACGTGGAGAACTTCAACGTCATTGCGGCGAACAGTCTGGCATTGGTGCTGGCCGCGATCTCCGTCAGTCTGCTCCTGTTCATGGAATGGGCCAAGAAGCGAAAGGAAGTGCATTAAGATGCATATTGAAGTTAGCGGACTGAACAAGAGCTTCGGCGATTTCCATGCGGTGCGGGACGTCAGCTTCTCGATCGAGAAGGGCCATCTGATCGGCTTGCTCGGACCAAGCGGCGGCGGTAAGACGTCAATCCTCCGCATGCTGGCCGGCCTCGAGTCGCCAAGCTCCGGGGACATTGTATTCCACGGCAAGCGCGTGAACGAACTGCCGCCGCAGGAGCGCGGCATCGGCTTCGTCTTCCAGAATTATGCGCTCTTCAAGCATATGACCGTCTACGATAACGTCGCGTTCGGCCTGAAGGTGAAGAAGCAGCCGAAGGAACGGATCAAGGAGCGCGTCATGGAACTGATCGAGCTGACGGGGCTCAAGGGGTTCGAGCATCGGCTGCCCCATCAGCTGTCCGGCGGGCAGCGGCAGCGCGTCGCGTTCGCGCGGGCGCTGGCTCCCGAGCCGCAGCTGCTGCTGCTCGACGAGCCGTTCGCGGCGATCGACGCGAAGATTCGCCATGAGCTGCGCACGTGGCTCAAGGAGATGATCGAGCGCGTCGGCATTACGTCGATCTTCGTGACGCACGACCAGGACGAAGCGATCGAGGTCGCGGACGAGATCATGATAATCAATAAAGGGCGTCTGGAGCAGAAGGGGACGCCATGGGACATCTACAAGTCGCCGCAGACGCAGTTCGTGGCGAGCTTCATCGGCGAATCGACGATCGTCGACGACGTGTCGCAGCTGCACGGCTTCGAGCAGGCCTCGTCTTGGCCGGGCGTGCAGGCGCTGATACGCCCCGAATACGTGGAGATCGGCCATCGGAACGAGTTCCGCATGCCGTCCGCTACGGAGACGGGCCGGGTGAAGCAGCTGCATTTTCGCGGGAGCGAGTGGCTGGTGGAGGTGGAGATCGGCAACGTGACGCTGATGACGTACCGTTCGCTCGAGAAGGAGGTCCTGCATCCGGGCCAGGAGATAACCGTACTCGTCCATCGGGCCTATCTGTTCACGGATTCGGACAGCTGGATCATGGAGAACCGCTTGAAGGAAGATCCGATGCCGATCTATATCTAGGCCGGACTACACATGCAGAAGGTGTTGGTGGGAGTGTACAAGAACATGTGGAAGAAGCTGACAGCGGCCTTGCTGCTGGCGGTCGTGCTCGGCGGCTGCGCGGGTCCGGCTAAGGAAAGCAGCGGCGGCAATGCGGAAGCGCTCGGGAAAGGCGACGTGACGCTGGTCGTCGGCGCTTACTCGGTGGCGAAGGATGCGATGGCAGACCTGCTGCCGCTGTTCCGCGAGCAGTGGCTGGCAGAAACCGGGCAGAAGGTCGCGTTCCAGGAATCGTACGAGGCATCCGGCACGCAGGCGCGCTCGATCGTCGGCGGCTTCGAGGCGGACGTGGCGATTCTCGCGATGGAGACCGACCTCGACAAGATCGAGAAGGCCGGGATGATTACGCATGATTGGCGGGCAGCAGCGGGCGGCGGCATGGTGACGCGGTCGCTCGTCGTGATGGGGACCCGCGAGGGTAATCCGCTCGGCATTCGGGATTGGGAGGACCTGATGCAGGACGGCGTCAAGGTGCTGTACCCGAACCCGAAGACGTCTGGCGGCGCGCAGTGGGACATCAACGCGATCTACGGCGCGGGGCTGAAGCTGTCGGAGGAGCGCGGCGGGGAGAAGGATCCCGCATATGCGAAGGCGTTCCTGGCGTCGATCCACGACAATGTCGAATCGCTCGACAAGAGCGGCCGCGCGTCGATGGCTGCGTTCGAGTACGGCGTCGGCGACGTGATCGTGACGTACGAGAACGAGCTGCTGGCCCGGATCCGGCAGGGCGTGCCGTATGAGATCGTGATGCCGAAGCATACGATTCTGATCGAAAATCCGGCGGCGGTCATCGATGCCAATGCGGATCGGCACGGCACGCGGGAGCTGGCGGAAGCGTTCGTCGCCTTCCTCGGCTCGCCGGGCGCGCAGCGCGTGTGGGTCGAACACGGCTTCCGGCCGGTCGACGCAGCGGTGGCCGAAGAGACGGCCGGCCGGTTCGCGGGGCAGCCGGAAGGGCTGTTCGATATCGGCTACCTCGGCGGCTGGGATGCGGTGCGGGAGGAGCTCTATTCCAAGAAGGGCGTCTGGTACCAAGTACTGGCCGGGTTGTGAGGGCCGGATTGTGATCGCGATGTAGCGCTTCGTAGCGGACTCGACGTCGAATCTTGTACGCTGGCGCAATGGTTTTTGGAAACGGGCAGAAAAAAAGGTTCGTTGACCTCAGCAGCATGTGCTGAGGTCGACGAACCTTTTTTGCCGTGAGGCGTCAATGCAGCGTTCGCTACACCTGCAGCAGCGACAGAATGATCGACGATAAGCCGAAGCAGGTGCCGAGCAGGCAGAGGAACGCGACCACTTGCTTATGCGTCAGACCTGCCCGCAGCAGGCGGTAATGCGCCTGGCTGGCGTCGGCTTGGTAGATCGGCTTGCCCTGGACCAGTCGGCGCGCGACGACGAACAGGTTATCGAAGATCGGTACGGCAAGCGCCAGAATCGGGATGAACAACGACAGCACCGTTGCCTGCTTGAAGGCGCCGTCCAACGCGATGACCGCGAGGATGAAGCCCAGGAACGTCGCCCCCGCATCGCCCATGAACACCTTGGCCGGCGGCTTGTTGTAGCGCAAGTAGGCTAACGTTACGCCGAGCAGCACGATCGCCATCATGGCAGGACCTTGCTGTGCCGTGATCAGCGCGACGACGAACAGCGTAATCGCCGAGATCGAGGTCAGCCCGGCGGCCAGCCCGTCCATGCCGTCCGAGAAATTGATGACCGTCGTCACGCCGAAGATCCAGAGCACAGTAAGCGCGAATTGCAGCCATTCGGGGAACAGCAGGTATTCGCCGCCGAACGGATTATAGAAGCCGGAGAATTCGATTCCCGACAGATAGACGAGCACGGCTGCCGACAGCTGCACGATGAGCTTCGGCAGGGCAGGGAAGTCCTTGCCTTTCGTCTTGTACCAATCGTCGACCGTTCCGATCGCGAGCAGCAGGACGCCTCCGCCGAGCACGGCTGCGGACTGCAGCCAGCTGCCGCTGCCGCCGAACAGCAGGTATGCGGCAGCGAATCCGATGAAGATCGGATAGCTGGCCGTGAGCGGGATCGGATTGCGGTGGATCTTGCGTTCGACGTCCTTACGGGGCTTGTCCACAAAATCAAGGCGGAACGCCAGCCGGCCGAGCGGAGGAATTAAAGCGTATACGATCGTGAATGCGAGCAGGAATGCGATTGCGAACAGAATAAGTCATCATCTCCCACAAGATGGTTATCTCTAATAGATCGACAAAAAACAGAGCCTATCCGATTAGACGCCGGATAGGCTCCAAAAGTTTCTATTAATAACCGACATATTTGGACATGCGGTCCATTTCGGCCCATTCGGCGGCCAGCATGCTGTAAATCGCCATGTCGACGAACCGCTTATTGAGCAGTTTCGCCTGCCTCGCGACCCCCTCCAGCGTAAAGCCCAGCCGCTCGGGGACGGCTCTGCCGCGCGTATTGTCTACGGCCGCGTGGATGACGATCCGATTGAGCCCGCAGCTTCCGAAAGCGTAATCCGCCAACGCATCGCATGCGCGCGTCATTCGTCCCTTGCCATGGCCGGCCTCGCTGAGCCAATAGCCGATGCGGCCGCTCTTGTCGGGCGAGTTCACGCCGGACAGCTCTGCGACGCCGACGATCCGGTTCCCGTCGAACAGCCCGTAGCCGTATGCGTCGCCGATTCGATGCCGACGGTTCAGGTCATCGATGTAAGCGCGGGTGTCGTAGGGGGAGCGGATTCCGTCGACCCAGGAGAACCATTGGCGCAGGAAGGGCCGATTGTCATCCGTTAAGCGGTACAACTCTTCTGCATGCTCGGGCGTCAGCAATCTCATATCCGTCTGGTCGGTCAATGCGTACGCTACCATGTGAAGCACCTCCGAATTGTAAGCGTTATCAAAACTGGCGATCGGGACTGGACGGTGGTCGATGATCTAGCTTTTTCTATTATACATGAAAAAGTGCGGCGTTAAACAGGCGATTGCGGGCGAGCAAGAAAAATATGCGCGGGCTGGATGGCAACGGGGAGAACGCATTGTATAATCAATGGGTAAAGGGGGCGTGATTCTTGTTGAATATTAAAGTGCTCATCGCCGACGACAACTCCTTTGTCCGCGAAGGGATGCGTATCATCTTATCGACCTTCGACGGGTTCGAAGTCGTGGCCGCCGTTCAGAATGGGCAAGAGGCGGTGGATTACTGCAGGCAGCACGAGGTCGACGTGGCGCTCTTGGACGTGCGGATGCCGGTCATGAACGGGGTGGAAGCGACGCGGCTGATTGCGAAGAACACCGCGGCGCGGCCGATGATCCTGACGACCTTCGACGATGACGAATACATCCATGACGCGATTGCGCACGGGGCGAAAGGCTATTTGCTCAAGAATAACGATCCCGAACGGATTCGCGACGCGATCCGGACGATCTACTATGGACATAGCGTCCTTCAGGACACGGTGCTCGAGAAATTGACCTCGGGGGCTGCAGGCACATCCGGGATGAAGACGGAGGAGAAGCCCGAGCCGTCATCGGACACGGGGACCGCAGCCGCGAGCCGGCATGCCGCAATCGATCGAAGCCTCTTCACGGAGCGGGAGCTGGATATCATGGCGCTGATCGCCAAAGGCAGGACGAATAAGGAGATATCCAAGCAGCTCTATATTTCCGAAGGCACGATCGCCAACCATATTACTTCGATTCTGGGCAAAACAAGCCTCACGCACCGCACGCAGATCGCGATCTACTACCTGACAGGAGAGCTGACCTCATGAGCTTCCGCAACGAAGCTTCCGAGCTGTGGCCGATCGGCTGCAAGGTCATGCTGCTCGTCTATGCGGTCTTCCTTACGGTGAAGGCAGGAGCGGACTGGACGCCTGCCGACGTGCTACTCCTGCTCTTGTACCTCTCGTCCAATCTCTTGTACTACCTCGTTAAGCACGTCAGGAGGCGAGCCGCCGTTGCCTTGTTACCGATCGGAATCACGGCGGCTATGGCTTCGATGGACGTCCGATTGCTGATTCTGCTCCTGCCGACGCACCTGTACGAGCTCTCGGGGCTGTTCGCGGCAGGCATGCAGCGAATGGCGGCAGCCGTCCTTATGCTGGTGCCGCTCGCTTTTCTACCGTCGCATGAGATGCCGCTCTACCTGTTCGCGGCCGGCCTGACGCTGCTCCTCTGTGCCATGCATGATGCGCTTGGCGGCAAGCTTAGCGTGCAGCGCGCCTTGCTCGAGCGCATGCGAAGCGAGCGGGATCGCCTGCAGGAACGGCTGCTGGAGAACGACGAATGGCTTAAGCAGACGGCCTACACGCTGAAGCTGGAGGAGCGGAGCAAGCTGTCGCAGGACATACACGACAACATCGGGCATGCGATGACCGGCGCGTTGATTCAGATGGAGGCGGCGAAGCGGCTGCTGCGGCAAGAGCCGGACAAAGCCGCGGAGCTGCTGGACAACGCGATTCGAATCTCGCAAGAGGGAATCGAGAGCATCCGTGCCGAGCTGAAACGGATGAAGCCGCCGCCGGAGCAGATGGGCATCAATCGGATGAAGCTGCTCCTGGACGATTGTTCGGCGAAGCATCCGATTCGCACCGTGCTCACGCATGAGGGGGACATGGACGCGATCTTGCCGCTCCATTGGCGGATCATTCAGGAGAACGCGAGGGAAGCGCTCACCAACATGATGAAATATGCCCAAGCGACAGCCGTCTCGATTCATATTCAAGTGCTGCCCGCGCTGATCAAGGCCACGGTCTCCGATAACGGGCTAGGCCAAGCTAGAGTAGTCAAAGGACTCGGCATCATCGGCATGGAGGAGCGGGCAGCGTCGGTAAGCGGCACAGTGATCGTGGACGGCTCGCGGGGATTCTCGGTGACGACGCTGATTCCGCGTGGGCGATGAATAAGCTTGAAGATGACAACATGAATATTCTCAGGGGCAGAGGATGAACTTGTGCACTACTGCAGGTTCATCCTTTTTGTGTACGATGAGGACATTGCAGCGAATAGGATTGGAGCGTGAATGATCATGAACATACTGGAGATTCGGCAGTTGACCAAGAAGTTCGGGGACTACACCGCGGTAGATAACTTGTCGCTGTCCGTGCAAGAAGGCGAGATATTCGGATTCTTGGGACCGAACGGCGCTGGCAAGAGCACGACGATTCATATGACGGCGTCTTTGCTCCCCGCGACGAAGGGCGAGATCGCGATCATGGGCAAAAGTATCGCGAAGCACAGCCGGCATGCCAAGTCCGCGATCGGCTTCGTCCCGCAGGATCTGGCGATCTACGAGGACATGACCGCCTATGAGAATGTTCACTTCTTCGCAGGCCTCTACGGGTTAAGAGGGGCGGAGCTGAAGCGCAGCGCGCTGGAAGCGCTGGAGTTCGTAGGCCTCGCGGACCGGAAGTCCAGCTATCCGAGGAACTTCTCGGGCGGGATGAAGCGAAGGCTGAATATCGCCTGCGCGATCGCCCACAAGCCGCGGCTGATCATCATGGATGAGCCGACGGTGGGCATCGACCCGCAATCTCGCAGCTACATCCTGAACTCGGTGCGGAAGCTCAATCGTCAGGGCAGCACGATCATCTACACGAGCCATTACATGGAAGAGGTCGAAGAGATCTGCTCGCGCATCGCGATCATCGACCATGGGAAGATCATCGCCGAAGGGACGCAAGCCGAGCTCAAGGCGATTATCACGAATCAACGGAATATGGACGTTGCCGTGCGCGGCAGCGAGGTAGACGACCTGCTCCTCGAACGGTTGCGGAAGGTCGTCGGCGTGCAGTCGGCTGAAGCGTCGGACGGCACGATAAGGATCAGCAGCGCGGTTGAGATCAACAACTTCCATCCGATCATGCAGCAGCTCGTGGCGAGCGGCATCGAGGTCCGCGGCGTGGAATCGAGAGAACCTACGCTGGAGACGGTGTTCCTGACGTTGACCGGCCGTACGCTGCGGGATGCGTAATCCGGTCGAATACAGGAGCCGGACGTATACGATGACGAAGGAGGAGGGGCGGAATACATGAATATCCTCAGAATCGCCGGAAAGGAACTCAAGGTATTACGAGATATCAAGATGCTGGCGTTCATGCTGGCGACGCCGGTGCTGCTGATCCTCATCCTGGGGACGGCGCTCTCCGGCAGCTTCCAAGCCGCGGCGAAGATCGATCCGATTCGCGTGTTGTACGCATACGAGGGCACTGACGCCGGCCTCGTGACGCAATGGGAATCGTACCGCCGGGAAGCGGAAGCTTCCGCCGGCGTAATCTTCGAGCAGGATCCAGACCGGGCGAACGGAAACGGAATCCGCGAGGTCCGGCTAGGCAACTACACCGGCCACGTGACCGTCACCGAAGACGGGGTCGCCTATGTCGGCAACAGCGGCCGCAAGGTCGAGAACGGGATCGTGCAAGGGCTGCTGACCGCTTATGCCGATCGAGCGAAGCTGACGCTGGCAGGCGTAGACTCGCCTGATGCCGATGGGCAGCAGCATGTGGTATCGGCAGCCGTCGAAGCGGCGAAACAGCCCGGAGGACTGGATTATTACGCGGTAGCGGTGACGACCATGATCATTCTCTACAGCGCGCTCACGGCGGGGCAACTGATCGAGAATGAGCGCAGCAGGCACACGGACATCCGATTGTTGGCGTCGCCTGTCACGAAGGGAGAGATTTTCGCCGGAAAAATCGTCGGAACGCTCGTCATCAACGCGATCTTCGTCGCGATCATTATCGGCATCAGCTCATTGATGTACCAAGCGGAGTGGGGAAGCCATCTATGGCTCGTGTACCTCGTCCTGCTCACCGAGATCGTGCTCGCGCTCAGCCTGGGGCTAGGCGTAGGCTACTGTCTGCGCGGCAATGCTGCAGGAAGCGTGCTGATGCTCATCATCCAAGCCGCGGCTTTCCTCGGAGGGGGCTATTCGCCCGTCGAAGACATGACAGGCATGCTGCGGACGCTGGCCGTCTATTCGCCGCTCCATTGGTCCAACGACGCGATCCTGAACATTATCTACGCGAATAATTTGCAGGCGGCTCTGCCGGCCATGCTGTTGAATCTGGGCTGTTCCGCTCTGCTGCTGGCGGTAGCCGTCATCCTGATGCGAAGAAGGGAAGGATTGTAATGCGGGAGATGGTATGGTTAGTTCGGCGGATGGCGATAAGCACGCTCAAGAACTACCGGATGATGCTGCTCTACCTCGCGCTGCCCCTCGTCGGTATCGGCCTTGCTTACTTGATGCATAGCGAGACGCCGGCGAGTCCGATCCGCGTCGCTGTCGTCAACCTGGATACGGACCGGCAGGTTGTACGGGATGCGATCGCGTTCGTCGGAGAGCTTGACCAGATCTCGCTCATCGAAGAAGCGAATCTAGCGGATGCAGAGGGCAGGTTGGCAGACGGGAAGCATGACGCGGTCATCGCGTTCCCTGCCGATTTCACGGCCATGATAGCGGCAGGGACTTCGGCGGATGTCAGCTTAACGACGGTGGAAGGCTCTCCGACAGCGGTCTATATCGAAACGTACTTGAATGCCTATATCGGCAATCTGGCTTCGATCGGTCTGGCCGCCGGAGGGGAACTTGCAGCCTTCGACCGGCTCTATGCCGCGTTCCGGCAAGCCGAATTCGGATTGTCGGCCGAAGTGGCGGATGACTTGTCCGCTCAGCATCGCCAATCCGTTCAGACGTTAGGCTACCTCGTCGTCTTCATGCTGTTCTCCGCAGTCAATCTATCCGGGATCATCCTGAAGGAGAAGGAGAATCGGACGTATTACCGGTTGTTCGCAGCTCCGATTACGGCTCGCGCTTACGTTGCGGCGAACGTCATCGTCAATGTGGCCGTCATGCTGATCCAGATTGCGGTCACGCTGCTGGTGATGACGCGATTGTTCCATATGGAGCCCGGCATCCCGGCATGGCAGCTGTTCTTGCTGCTCGGCTTGTTCGCGTTGGTAGCCGTCAGCTTGTCGCTGGTTACCGTAGCCGTGTCTTCCGGCACGATGGTCGCAAACGGCATTCAGACGATGATCATCATCCCGACCTGCCTCGTTGCAGGCTGCTTATTCCCGATCGGCACGCTGCCGGCATCGTTCCAGAAGATTGCGCATTTCCTGCCGCAATATTGGCTGCTGGACACGGCCCAGCTGATGCAGCAGGGAGAGCGTGCAGCCGGCCTGCTGCTGAACGTGTCCGTATTGGCTGCTTACGCGCTTGCGCTGGCATTGACGGCTGCTTATATATTCGGGCGGAGCAAGGATACGCGAACGTTCATCTGACGCCTATCTACATCCCGAGACTGATTGACGGTATCAGGAACGCCTTGATAGAATACATTTGCTGTGAAACTTGGGAGAGAGAAGGTACACAATGTCGAATCAATCCACCGCTTCAACTGCTGCCGGCGAGCAGCCGTTCTCGGTCAAGACGATCATCGGCCCGGTCATGGCTGTCGTCGTCGGGATGATCATGGTCATCTTGGACAGTACGGTAGTCAATGTGGCGATGCCGAACCTGATCGAGTACTTCGGGTCCGATGTGGCGACCATGCAATGGACGATAACGGCCTACACGCTGGCCTTGTCCGCAGTCATTCCGTTAGCCGGCTGGCTCACCGACCGCTTCGGCGCCAAACAGATTTTCTTGATCACCATCGTGCTGTTCACGCTGGGGTCCGTCCTCTGCTCGCTTGCTCAGACGGCGGAGCAGCTCGTCTTGTTCCGCATTATTCAAGGCCTCGGCGGCGGCATGGTATCGCCGATCGGGATGGCCATCATCTTCAGGCTGGCGCCTCCCGACAAGCAAGGCGCGGTCATGGGCGTGCTGGGCATCCCGATGATGCTCGGTCCCGCGATCGGTCCTACGCTGTCGGGTTTCCTCGTCGAGTACGCGACCTGGCACTGGATCTTCCTGATCAACTTGCCGATCGGCATCATCGCGTTATTCGTAGGTCTCCGGAAATTGCCGCGATTCGAGCGCAAAGAAGTGCCGAAGCTCGATAAGGCCGGCATGGTACTCGCGCCGATCACTTTCGCTTCGCTGGCGTATGCGGTCAGCGAAGGCGGCGAGGATTGGGGCTCGACGCAGACGATCGTCGGACTGATCGTCGGCGGTATCTCGCTCGTTCTATTCATCTACTCGGCGCTTCGCCATAAGCAGCCGCTGCTCGAGCTCCGCGTGTTCAAGTCGTCCGACTTCACGCGCGGCATACTCGTCTCCTGGCTGTCGACGATGGCGCTCTTCGGATCGTTCCTGTTCGTACCGATGTACTTGCAGATGGTCAAGGGCTTCACGCCGATGGAAGCCGGCTTGATGAGCATACCGCAGGTTATTATGTCCGGCTTGTTCATGCCGCTCGGCGGCAAGCTGTTCGATAAGTTCGGTGCCCGCGTGCTCGCGATCGTAGGCATCGGTCTCATCGGCGGCGGATTGTTCCAGCTGTCGCAGGTGACGGCTGATACGGCCTCGTGGTACGTCATCACCGCGCTGATGATCATGGGCGCCGGCATGGGCTTGTCGATGATGCCGGTCAATACGCACATCCTGAAGGCAGCGCCGCGCAATCTGGTCAGCCGCGTCACGTCGCTTACGACGGCCGCTCAGCAGGTAATCGTATCCTTCGCGATCGCCGGTCTGTCCGGTTACTTCTCCTCGCGCGTCACGCATCACATGATGACGGCGAACGGCGACAGCGCAGGCGCGATGAGCGCCGCATTCGGCGATACGTTCATGTTCGGGGCGTTCATCGCGGTAGCCGGCGCCTTGCTGGCGATCGTGCTGCGCAGGCCGAAGGCCGAAGGAGCAGGCGGGCAGGCAGATGCGCAGGCAAGCCTGGCTTCGATGGGTCATTAAGCAATGCCATAGAAAGAGCCTCAGGTTCCGGATTCGGACCTGAGGCTCTTTGCGTACGCGACGTTACGGAAGCACGTTGCCCGCGGCGCGGTAGATTTCGTACCATTCTTCGCGCGACAGACGGATATCGGCCGCCTTGCAGCAGTCCTTGAGCCGCTCGATGTTCATCGTGCCCGTGACCGGCTGCATGCCCGCAGGGTGGCGGAGCAGCCATGCGATCGCGATCGTCGTGTTGCTGACGCCGTACTTCGCCGCGATCTCGTCGATCTTCTTGTTGAGCTCCGGAAACTTGGGATTGTCGAGGAAGACGCCTTCGAAGAATCCGAATTGGAACGGCGACCAAGGCTGGACCGTGATATCATGCAGCCTGCAGTAGTCGAGGATGCTGCCGTCGCGGTTGACGGCCGCCTCGTTCTCCATGTTGACGTTGATGCCGGCATCGATCATGGTCGTGTTCGTGATGCTCAGCTGCAGCTGGTTCGCGACGAGCGGCTGCTTCACCGACTTCTTCAGCAGCTGGATCTGCATCGGATTCTGGTTCGATACGCCGAAGTGGCGGACCTTGCCGGAGCGCTCCAATTGGTCAAAAGCTTCCGCGACCTCTTCGGGCTCGACCAGCGCATCCGGACGATGCAGCAGCAGGATGTCCAAGTAATCGGTGTCGAGACGCTTCAGGATGCCGTCGACGCCCGTCAGAATGTGTTCCTTCGAGAAATCGAACGTCCCTTTGCGAATGCCGACCTTGGATTGCAGGATCATCTGCTCCCGAACGTTCGCATTCATCTGAATGGCCTCGGAGAAAATCTCTTCGCACTTGCCCCCGCCGTAGATGTCCGCATGGTCGAAGAAGTTCGCGCCTTCGTCCATGGACGTGCGGATGAATCGTTCTGCCTCGGCATTGCTCAGCGAATTGATCCGCATGCAGCCGACCGCGATGACGGGCACCTCTAAGTTACTGACGCCAAGCTTCATGGTACGCATGATTCAATCTCCTCCTATGTACGGCTGCTGATGGTCAGCATGTTGGAATGTGAACGCGTGTTCTTCTTTATTGTGGCATAGGAGGCGGCAAAGATTCAAGAGATGGATTTGATATTATGAGCTGCGGCGGACGATTGGCCGCTTGACTCTGACAGCAGTGTCAGGGTATAGGATGATGCTATCTTACAGCCAAGAGCTGCTGGAAGCAGCAAGGCCCGTTGACAGGCCATAGGCTTGTCAGCGGGTCTTGGGGCTGGGCGGCAAGGTCGTTCGCCAATTAGCGCATTCAAGTCGCTGTCGGCTGATTTTGTGTGGATGTGCCGAAAATCAACGTGATTGCTTACCTTAATAACGCAATTGCTTCGCTACTACAGGCAGAGGTGTGAAAACACAAAGTTGGGGCATATGCGTGTGCACACTGCATACGTGAAGCGTATATGCGCATTGTGCTACTCTGCCTGCAGGATGAACTTCTCGATGACGCGGGCTACGCCGTCCTCGTTGTTCGTGAGCGTCACGTAATCCGCGATCGCCTTCAGCGGCTCGACGGCATTCCCCATCGCGACGCCGAGGCCCGCGACCTCGACCATCTCGTGATCGTTCCATGCATCGCCGATCGCGATGACTTGGTCCATCGTGCAGCCGATCCGCTCCGCGAGGAAGGTGACGGCATGGCCCTTGGTGCCTTCCTTATGCATGAATTCGAGGTAATGCGCCTTCGACTTCGTGATATGCACCGTATCGCCGACGATGCCCCGCAGCTCTTCGGCTACCTCGTCCAGTCGAGCCGGATCGTCGATGATGAGCATCTTCGTCAGCTTCTCCTGAAGCAGCTTCTCGTTGTCCGGTTCGACGATGTAAGGCACGTTCGACAGCTTGGAATAGCCGCGCACCTTGTCGTTGTCCTCCGTCGTATAGAGCTGGTCGTTGACATACAACTGGAGGTGCAGGCCGTTCTGCTCGCAGTACTCGAAAATCTGTCTGGCGCCGTCGGTCGGTACGCAGCGTTCGTAGAGCACCTCGTTGCTGAACAAGGTTTTGACCAGCGAGCCTTGATACGTAATGATCGGGACGTTCAGTTCAATCTGCTGCGCGATCTGCTTGGCGGAGGCGAACATCCGTCCGGTAGCCAGCGTTACCGTGACGCCCTTCTCGATCGCGGCTCTTAACGCAGCCTTCGTGGCATCGGTAACTTTAATCTCGTCATTCAATAACGTATCGTCCACGTCGATGGCAATCAGCTTATACATGGCATCTCTCGCTCCTCACGAACCTAGTCTCTATAGGTTTACACTAGGTTCGATTGTATCGCATCGGGATGCCGCTCACAAGCATAGCGTATGTTGACTAAGGCGACGTCATGGGACTCAACCTATGATGCAGCTAGATTTCGCCGATAGGAGTTCTACGCCGGCCGGCCGATCAGCTCCCTGGAGTTCGGATTGGTCGACTTGGAGGACGGATATCCGATCAACGGAATCTAGGGGGCCTCTCTTATTCGACTGATCCGCAATGCAGCATCCTATCGACACGGCAGGCTTCTCTAATTCGGCCAGCTCGAACTGCATGCCAGCTAGGGACGGAAGGTATGCATCGCAAGGTATTGTCCATTACTTTGCGAGCGCAGTGCCGTCAGCTTGACCAATTCCCGCTTCTATCCGGGGGCTTGTTCGAATAAATCTAACTATGCGGAATTCGATCGCGGGTTCCGAAAGTTGATGGGCTTGCCCGAATACGGTATCTTGAAGAGTACGAACTACTAGCGAACGGAGAGATGCGAGGGATGCGGCTACATTGGAAAACACGCCAGCGGTGGATCGCGTTATCGACGGCAGCGGTCATCGCGGCCGGCGCGATCGGATTCTTCGGCGGGCGTTGGTGGACGGAGCACCGGTATCCGATGCTGCAGGATCCGGCATTCGCCAATCTGGATTACACGTACCGCGAGATCATGGACGATTATCTGAACGGCGCGCGGTCAAGCGACCTCATCCACGGGGCGGCGAGCGGCATGGCCGAATCGCTGAATGACCCCTATTCCGTCTATTATGCAGGCGAGCAGGGCGAGAGCTATGTACAGCGCTATGAGGACCATATCGTCGGAATCGGGGTAGAGATCCGCGAGGAAGACGGCGAATTCGTGATCAATGCCGCTTACAAGGGGGCGCCGGCGGACAAGGCCGGGCTGCTCAAGGATGACGTCATCGTCTCGGTAGACGGCGAATTGCTCCGAGGGCGCACGTTGAACGATCTCGTGAAGCTGACGCGCGGCGAGGAAGGAACGAAAGTGAAGGTCACGATCATGCGCGCGGGCCTCGCCGAGCCGTTCGACGTGACGCTGGTGCGCGAGCCGATCCCGATCCATACGGTCAGCTCAGCGCTTCTGGAGGGCGATATCGGCAAGGTGCAAATCTCGCGATTCTCGGAGAACACCGACAAGGAATTCGATAAGGCCGTCGACGACCTCATGAAGCAAGGGATGAAGGGATTGCTGCTCGACCTGCGAGCGAATCCGGGCGGGCTCGTGAATCCGACGATCGCGATCGCGAGCCGCCTGATCCCGAAGGATCAAGTGATCCTGCAGGTTGTCGCGAAGAACGGCAGCAAGGAGCATACGTATCGCTCGGAACAGGAGAAGCCATGGACGCTGCCGATCACGGTGCTGATCGACGAGAGCTCCGCCAGCTCCGCCGAGGTGCTCGCAGCCGCGCTTCGGGACTCGGCCGGCGCGAAGCTGGTCGGGATGAAATCCTTCGGCAAGGGTGTCGTGCAGACGTTCACGCAGCTGTCCGACGGCTCCGTGCTGAAACTAACCGAATCGCAATGGCGGACGCCTAGCGGGAACTGGATTCATCAGCAAGGCATCGAGCCGGACGTGGCGGTCGAGATGCCGGCCTACGCGCGGCTGCCGATGCTGCCGACCGACAAAGTGCTGAAGGAAGGCGCATTCGGCCAAGACGTCAAGACGGCCGAGGAGATGCTCGCCGCGGTCGGCTACGATCCGGGCAAGCCGGAGGGCATCTTCGATGCGGCGACCGCCGAGGCGGTGGAACGCCTGCAGCGCGATGAACGCCTGACGCCGGACGGGAAGCTGGGCGGCAGGACGACCTTCAAGCTGATGGACCGGCTGCGGAGCAAGCTCGCAGAGGAAGATCCGCAGGCGAAGGCGGCGATCGAGACGCTGCGGAGTCAGATGAAGCCTTAACCATGCAATGAAATGGGAAGCCCTTCGACTGTGCGCGATCGCGTCGAAGGGCTCTTTTGCATAGGCTGCGAGGGGTTCCGAATTATATCTTGCAACAGGCTTGCGGCCTCTTGTCTAGAACGAATCGCTGGCCGATGATAGTAGTATGAATCTAATTACGAAAATCATGCTGATCATCTGCATGCTGATGATCCCCGTCATTCTGCTTAACGCGTATTCCAACCGGCAGAGCGAGCAAGTCGTTACCGAACAGATCAATCTGGCGAATCAGAATCGGCTTGCCCAATTCATGGGCGAGATCGAATCGACGATGGAGCAGTTCGGCAGCTACTCGAACGTCATTATGCGCGACCCCGACTTCGCGAGATTCGCGGGCGATACGGTCCCGAAGAGCGGCTATGCCTATGCGGAGCTGCTGGAATCGGTCGAGCGCAAGCTGAGCATGTTCAGCGTCGCTTCGCACTGGATGAACCGCATCAGCCTCTATTCCCCGCTGTCCGGACGCGCGGCCTCCTCCCACTCGCAGCTCAATTACGACGAGGAGCAGCTTGCCGAGAGGCTGCAAGCGAACTGGCAGCTGCGGGAGATCGCGTTGAATGGACTTACGAAGCGGGCGTTCACGCGCCATTACGTTGAGCCGCATGCCGGGTTCAGCGATCTCGGCAAGGCCGCGATCGTCGTCGAGGTCGATCTCATGGAGGACAATATCGTGGCCAAGCTGGACGGCTTCAAGAGCAAGGGCAACAATGATCCGTTCCTGATTACGGGCGACGGCGAGTTCGTGCTGAACGCGACCTCCGACGGCGCGATTACGAGAAGGGTAGCGGACGTATACGGCCTTGAAGAAAGGGCCGCGGTCAGCGGACGAAAGACGATCGAGCTCGACGATAAGAAATACGGGGTCTATTACCTGCATTCGCCCGAGCTCGACATGACGCTGATCGACTATGTGCCGCTTGAAGATATTTTGGCACCGCTTAATCGCAGTCAGCTGTTGTTCAACCTCACTGTCGCGCTGCTGGTCGTATTAGGGGCGGTCGCCGGCATCCTGTTGTACGTCAATGTCCAGGTGCCGATCCGCCTGCTCACGGAGAGCGTGGAGCGGCTGCGCGGCGGGCACTTCTCGGAGCGGATCGCTTCGCGCACGAATCGCGAATTCGCGCGGCTGATCGAGCGGTTCAACGATATGGCGGCGCAGATTCAGCATCTCGTCGAGAAGGTGTACCTAGAGGAGCTGCGCGCCAAGGAAGCGGTCATGAAGCAGCTGCAGTCGCAGATCAATCCGCATTTTCTGTACAACAGCATCGCCTACATCATCAGCATGGTCAAAATGAACCGCCCGCAGCAAGCGTTAACGATGGGCTATACGCTGGCGGATTACTACAAGTACACGACGCGCAACCATGCGATGGCGACGACGCTTGGCGAAGAACTGGCCTTTGTGACCTCGTATATGGACATCATGAACTATCAGCTCGATAAGTTTCAGTACGCGGTCGAGGTGGAGGACGGCATGCTGGGCATGCGAATTCCGAGGCTGCTCGTGCAGCCGCTCGTGGAGAACGCGATCGTGCACGGGCTTGAGGGCAAGCCCGGACAGGGCTCGATCCGAATCGTCGGGCGGAAGCTGCCGGCAGGCTACGAGCTCGTCGTGGAAGACGACGGGATCGGAATGCCCGGCGAGCAGTTGGCTGCGCTCAATGCGCGGATCGCGCAGCCGGAGTTGGGCGGGGAAAGCTTCGGACTGTGGAACGTCAACCAGCGGCTGCGATACCAATATGGAGAGAGCGCCAGTCTGGCGATGCTGCAGGCAGGCACGGGCGGGGTGAAGGCTGTCATGCGATGGCCCGAAGCCAGGCCGAATACCGATAGCGAAAGCGGGGAAGCAGGATGACGGCGATCTTGATCGTGGACGACCATAAGCATCTCGTCGAAAGCATGGCCACGACCATCCCTTGGGATAGCTTGGCGGTTACGCATGTCCACGCTGCTTATTCGGGACAGGAAGCGCTGCGGACGATCGAGCGTGAGGCGATCGATATCGTCATCACCGACATTCGGATGCCGATCATGTCGGGGCTCGAGCTGATCGAAGAATCGCGCCGGCGGTCTCGGCATCCGATCGACTTCGTCGTCTTGACCGGCTATTCCGAATTCGAATACGCGAAGCGGGCACTGGAGCTTGAAGCGGCGGAATATCTCGTGAAGCCGGTTCGCGACGAGGAACTGACCGCGGCGGTCGGCAGGCTGATCGAGCGGCGGGCTGCACGCGAGCGGGAGCGGGCGGAGGCCGAGGCACTCAGGAAGCTGGTCAGCGACAAGCTGCCGCAACTGCAGGCCGAGCTGCTGTCGGCGCGTGCGGTCATCGCGCATGCGGTGCTGGAGGAGCGGAGCCGCATCGCGCACGACATCCATGACATCGTCGGCTATACGCTGATGTCTACGCTCGTGCAGATCGAAGCGGCCAAGCTGCAGCTTGCGAGAAGCGAGCTCGGAGCCGACGCGGCCGGCTTGAAGCTGCTGGAACAATCGCAAGCGCTCGTGCGTCAAGGCTTGAGCGAGGTGCGGCAGGTCGTTGGCTTGATTCAGGGCGCAGAGGGAGAGGCGGACCTGCGGGATGTGCTGGTCCGCTTCATCGAGACGGCAGAATCGACGATGGGCGTAGCCGTGGAATACGATATCGAGCTGCCCGGGCCGAGCTACCATGCGCCGCTGCGCAAGGCAATGCTGCATGCCCTGCAGGAAGGCATTACGAACGGCGTTCGCCATGGCCGGGCTGCACGATTCCGGCTGCGGCTCGCTGCAGGGGAAGCGGGGCTGCTGACGTTCACGTTGTGGAATGACGGCTTGCCTTACGACGGCAGCGCCAAGGGCGTCGGATTGATCGGGATGCAGGAGCGGGTTCAAGCGCTCGGCGGCAGCTGCACGCTGCAGGCTGCTGAAGAGCCGCGAGGCACGCTCTTGACGATTGAGCTCCCGATGCCGGATGAAGCCGCGGCTGCCGCGGGAGGCGCTTAAGATGGCGAACAGGCATTGGAGCAGGAGCAGGCTGACGCGAGCGATCTTGTTGATCGGCGTGTTGGGTACGGCGCTATTGGGCTGCAGCAAGGACTCGGACGGCGAGCGGAATAACGGTCAGTCCGCGACGGTTAAGGAGGCGGATGCAGGAGGCTGCGAGCAGCCTGTCGCGATTACGACCGCCAAAGCGCTGCGCAGCTATGACATGCTTAGAGACGGCGACGCGATCGACGACAACCCGATCACGCGCTGGGCGAAGGAGCGTCTGTGCATCGCCCAGACGAACAAGTGGCTGGTGGTAGACCAGAACGATGCGTTGTCGGAGCGGATCAGATCGGCGCTCGCAACCGGCGAAGCGCTGCCCGATGTCTTGTACCTGACGAATCATGATTTGCCTGGGCTGCTGGCCGACCTGGCCGGATCGGGAGCGATAACGGATGTCAGCGAACCGTTCGAGCGGTACGCGCCGGAGAGGATCAAGAAGGCGTATGCGAGCAATCCGGACGTCTGGCGGACCGTTACGCTCGGCGGCAAGCGATGGGGACTGCCGCAATTCTCCGACAGCAAGCTGGCCGATCCGATTCTGTGGATTCGGCAAGATTGGTTGGACCGGCTTGAGCTTGCGGCCCCGACCACGCTTACGGAGCTGGAAGCGGTAATGGAAGCGTTCGCGATTGGCGATCCGGACGGCAACGGCAAGAACGATACGGTGCCGCTTGCCATTGCCGGCCAGCATACGCTGAACGGCTGGATGGGCGACGCGAGCTTCTTGTTCGGGGCGTACGGCAATCAGCCGTATCAATGGAATCGCGCGGCTGACGGCTCGCTCGCCTACGGCTCCGTGCAGCCGGAGGTCAAGCAGGCGCTGGCACGCCTCGCGGAATGGTACAAGCGCGGCTATCTCGCGCCGGACTTCGGCACGCATGACGAGCAGGAGGCGTCGGCGCTGTTCGCTTCCGGCGCGGCAGGCATCCTGTCCGGGCCGGGCTGGATGGGGGGGTGGCCGTTGAACTACGCGAAGGCGGAGATGCCGGGGTCGGAATTCACGCCGCTTCCGCATCCGGCAGGCGATGACGGGCGAATGGGACGGATCGGTACGCTGCAGTCGTACGGGGCCTATTTTTTCCGCGAGGGGTTCGAGCATTGGGAGGAGATCTTCGCCTATTACGATGAAGTATACGGTACGCTGACGGAGGATCCGGATTCCGACTTCGCTTATGGATTCGGAGAAGGCTACGATTATCGGATCGAGAACGGAGAGCCCGTCTTCGACTTCCCGGGCATGACGACGTCGCTGGGCAATTTCCTGCTCATCGCGCCTGGAACGGCCCCGACCAATATGCTGCAGGGCGAGAGCATCGAGAGCCGCGTCCTGCGCGGCAAGGTCGAGACGAGCTATGAGAAGAAGCTGGCCACGACGGCCTCTCGCCTGTTCCTGCAGGGCAATGTGGTGCAGGACACGCAGCCGGGCACCGCGCAGGCCGAGCAATTCGTCGGACCGTATACGCCGACGATGGCGCTGAAGTGGACGTGGCTCCGCGAGATGGAGCACAAGACGTTCTTGAAGATCGTCTACGGCGATGCCGAAGCGGATACGTTCGACGATTTCGTGCGGCAGTGGGAGGCGAACGGCGGCAGCGTCATCGCAAGCGAGGTTAACGAGTGGGATCGCGCGGAAAGATAGGCAGCTGAGGGCGAATAAGGACAGCGACCGGTACGCGGCCGGCGGCCGGCGAGCGTTAGTACAGAATTAGGAGGGGCGGGGTGGCCAGGCCGTCCGCCCCCTGCGGCGCAAAATGGGTA
>JAEZCJ010000138.1 GCA_023433615.1 Bacillota bacterium
CGGGCTTTCGTAAGCGCGCTTAAGGTGAAGCCGGCCGACCAAATCTACTTCGAAGGCGAGCATATGGGCGTCGACCCGGAGGGTAAGTACATGGTCTTCGCCAAATATGACGCATGGAAGCTTGTCGGCGTGAAGCTGTACCCGCTGAATGCCAAAGGCGATGCGGTCGATGAAGCGTCGATGACGGCCGAGCAGGCCAAGCTCGTCTACACGATTGCAGGCGAGATGCTCTATCGCGGTCTGGACGGGCAGGCACCAAAGGGATATGAGCGCGACTATGAAGCAGCGCGGAATGCGCTCTGGGATGCCGACCAGAATGCGAGAATCGTCAAGGACAGCCTGTATGTCGACGGCTTCTACTCGGCCTACGGCGAAGCGCGGGACAAGGGCGTGGAGCGAGCGGATATCGTAATTCGAAACGGCAAGCTCGTCGACGTCAAGCTCTATCGCTTGGGCGCTAATCTTATTGACCGCGGGGACACCGCCTATGCCGCAGTCGTGGCAGCGAATGCTCCGATGACGGCGAAGCTGCTCAAGAACGGCTCGTATACGCAGCAGTACGATGACAAGACGGACGCGATTACCGGCGCTACGGAGAGCAGCCGCAGCTGGAATCTTGCCGTGGAGCGGGCGTTCCAGAAGGCGCTCGCGAAGCGCGTCGAGGTACCTTACTTCGAAGGGACGTTCGCCGGCGTCGATCATCGATCGAGGCTGCTGGTGCTTGTGGACATGGCTCCGAATGAAGCCTTGTCGACGAAGGTCCATCTATTCGGCGAGGATCAGAAGCTGATTAAGGAAGAAGCGCTCACCGCAAGCCAGAAGGCATTGGTCGGCCAATTGGAAGCCGGACTGGCGAAGAACGGCAAGTTCATGGCCGATATCAAGGGCGAAGAAGCGATATCCGCGGCAGCGAGAGCGGCATTCGTCGATGCGTTGTTGAACGCCTCGACGAAGCAGACCGCCCAATATAAGGATGGCACATTCACGGCCTACGGCGATGCGTACGACAAGGGCGCGAATCGGGCAGACGTCACGCTGCGCAACGGCAAGCTCGTCGACGTGAAGCTTGCGCGCGTCGGTGTGAACATGGCAGATCGCGGTTCGACCGCCTATCCGGATGTCGTGAAGGCGATTCCGATTCTGACGGCTGCATTCCGAGAAGCCGGCACGAAGGCCGGAGTGCAGCAGGTCGATGTCGTATCCGGCGCGACCAGCAGCAGCGAAGCGCTTAAGGCTGCGGTCGACCGTGCCTACAAGAAGGCAGAGATCGTCGAATCGTACAAAACCGCCTACTTGAACGGCATCCATCCCGGCATCGACGCGGAGCGATCGATCTATGCGCTGGTGACGATCGAGAAGAACGTGCCGGTCAAGATGCAGCTGTTCTTCCTCGATGAGAACGGCAAGGTGAAACCGGCGGAGACGCTCACGCCTGACGAGCAGGCGGTCAAAGCCGAAATCGAGACGCCGGCAGCAGACGGAGCGATGCACAAGCATGCTTACCGCCCTGCCGCCTTCGGCCAGTCGGACGCGATGCTTGCGCTTTCCGGCAAGGCGGTCAACGCGATCAAATTCGCGATGGAGGCTGCTGGCCGGTAATATAGAAAGGCTATGAAAGAATCATAAATGGCGAGGAAGCCCTAGGCGCTCAACATGCCGAGGGCTTCTTCGCGTGCGCGGCAGTCGCAGGCCAATATTTTCCGAATACGTACGCGGACAGGGAGTGCCGACTTGTGGTACGCTGAGAGCATACCATCGCATACCGATTAGGAGGTCTTGCCTAGTGGCGAACTACCCGAAGATTGCACGTCTAACGATCGATCGATCGAGGCGCTATCTAGCCAAGGAGGATGGCACGCCGTTCTTCTGGCTGGGCGACACCGCATGGGAGCTGTTCCATAAGCTGAGCAGGGAAGAGGCGGAGTTGTATCTCAGGAATCGGGCAAGTCTGGGCTTTACGGTCATTCAAGCCGTTGCGCTCGCCGAGTTCGAAGGCCTGACGACGGATAATCCATACGGCCGCAGGCCGTTGCGCTCGAATGCAGCCGGCATCCCGGATCCGACGCAGCCTGACACCGGCGGCGGCTACGACTATTGGCAGCATGTCGACTTCATTGTGGAGACCGCGGCCTCGCTGGGGCTCTATGTCGCCCTGCTGCCGACCTGGGGCGATAAGATCAATCTAATGTGGGGCAAGGGCCCGGTTGTGTTCAACGAAGCGAATGCGCGGGAATACGGACAGTGGCTGGGGGCGCGCTATAAGGACGCAGACAATCTGGTCTGGGTGCTGGGCGGTGACAGGCCGCTGCACAACGCGAGGCATATGCTCGCGATTCGAGCGATGGCAGAGGGACTGCGCACAGGCGATGGCGGAGGCCATCTGATGACCTTCCACCCCACGGGAAGCATCTCCTCGTCTCTTCATGTGCATGAGGAGGCGTGGCTGGACTTCAACATGATCCAATCGGGTCACGGCGCATCCGACCGAGCCAACTATGAGCTGGTTGCTAAGGATTATGCGCTGGAGCCGGTGAAACCGACGCTCGACGGAGAACCGTGCTACGAGGATCTTCCGATCGGCTTCAAGCCGGACAACGGCTATTTCGACGCTGCCGATGTCCGCAAGGCGGCTTATTGGGCATTGTTCAGCGGCGCCTGCGGGCACACGTACGGTCACCATTCAATCTGGTCGATGTCGACGGAGCGGACGGACTACTTCATCGTGGATTGGAAGTCGGCACTACATCGCCCCGGCGCCGCGCAGATGCGGCATGTCCGAGCCTTGATGGAATCGCGTCCTCACTTCGAGCGCGTGCCTGCCCCGGAATTGCTCGCTGCGAATTACGGAGGCGCGAACACGCAGGCTGCCACGCGCGGCAAGCGGTATGCCATGTTCTATTCGCCCAGCGGGTTGCCGATCAGCGTTATCCTCGGCTTGCTGGAGGGGGCAAGCGTAAGCGCGTCTTGGTATGATCCGCGCTTGGGCCAATGGCTGGATGCCGGGCTGCGCGATAATACGGGAGAAGCGGCGTTCATCCCCCCGTCAAGCGGACGCAATGAAGATTGGGTGCTGGTGTTGGACGCGGCGGATTAGGACTGCGACAAGCTTTTGGACCATTTCCACACTTTACTGCGTATATAGGTAGATATCGTATAGGAAATGGATAGCGATTAGACATCAGAGATGACTCGACAAGGAGCTGTGTTATGCCCGGAATCAAGATCGTAACGGATTCGACGACGGACCTGCCGAAAGAACTGCTAGATCAACATCAAGTCGAGGTGATCCCGCTCACGGTACTCGTCGATGGGGAGTCTTATTACGATAACGTGACGATTACGCCGGAGGATTTTCTCGTTCGAATGAAGGCGTCTCGGGAACTGCCCAAAACTTCGCAGCCGTCGGTCGGCGTTCTTGCGGAAGCCTACGATCGGTTAGGCGCTAACGGCGACACGATCTTATCCATCCATATGACAAGCGGCATGAGCGGCACCTATTCGGCAGCATGCGCGGCGGCTGAGATGTCCGCTTCCCGCGTGGAGGTCGTCGATTCGCAGATGATCTCGCAAGCGCTTGGCTTCCAGGTGCTGGAGGCGGCGCGCATGGCAGAGGCCGGCGCATCGTTGGAGACGATCGTCGCGCGACTGGACGAGCTGCGGAGCCGGACGACGCTGCTGGTCGTCGTGGATTCGCTGGACAACCTGATCAAGGGCGGGCGCATCGGCCGTGCCGCCGGCCTGATCGGGACGATCTTGAACGTGAAGCCGATCGCGATGCTGGCGGACGGCGTCTATTCGCCCTTCGCGAAGGTACGCACGGCATCCCAGATCATCGAGAAGCTGATGCATCACATGGAGAACGATATCCGCGGACGAGCCGTGCGAGGCATCGGCCTCTCGCATGCGGACAACCTGCCGTTAGCCAAGCGGCTGCAGGAAGCGATCGCTCGTCTGACCGATGTGCCCGTCAGCATACGTCCCGCTACGCCGGTCATCACGACGCATACGGGACCCGGCGCCATCGGGCTCATGTATTATGCGGAGTAGCGGATAGAGAGGAGCGTATCGAGCGTGGCGCAATCGCATGCGTTGCCGGACATACAGATAGGCTGTCACATGCATGCCATGCATGGCCGTACCGTGGAGCCCGGCTGGCGGTACCCGGAGCATGATCATCCGCTCTTCGAGCTTAACGTGGTGCTGTCCGGCGAGCAGGTCACGACCTTCGCCGGCGGCGATACCTTCATCCAGCAGGAATGGGATCTGCTCCTCATCAAGCCCGGCGTCGTTCATCAGAGCCGTGAAAGCCAAGGCGAGGAGATGACGTATTACTGCCTCCACCTCGACGTGGACGATCCCGTGCTGCATCGCCTGCTCATCCAGCAGCACGCCTCGTTCCATGCATCGCGGTCGGAGCTGGCGCAGCGGCTTCGCCCGCTGATCGAGCGATTGGCAGCCCTGTCCTCCGGCGAATCTTCGGGCGGACGTGACGAACTGCAGCTGGACGTGCGCGTTGTGGGCTTGCGTATCGTGCTGGCGCTGTGCGAGCACAGCCTTCCGGAACGTTCTGGCGTTGAGGCTGTCTCGGACGCTGCTGCGGGCAGTGATGCCGCTACCGCTGCAGCGCTGCTCGGCATGCGGGAACAGGTTGCGCTGGAGAGGCGGATCCGCTACCAGCTGGTCGAAGGCGAGGCGGGGCAACACGCCGGCTCTTCTGCGCTTGCCCCGTTGCTGCCGCCGCATCGCTGGATCGCCTTGTTTACGCTGTCCGTCGACGATAACCGGTTCTGGGCGAAGCCGGAGCGGTTCGGAGCGAAAATGATGATCGCGGATGCGGTCAAGCCGATCGGGCATTACGCGATCGTCGAAGGCGAGCATTGGTTGACCGTCGTGCTTTTGTCGAATGATTTTGCGGTTCCGCCGGTCGAGTCGCAGGCCGCCTTGCTCCGCCATGCGCTGGAGGCTCATTTCGGCATGCCGGTTGAGCTCGGCTTCGGCGGCATTGCGAAGGATGCCGCGGACATGCGCGCCTTGTATCGGCAGAGCCTCAGCCTTGTCGGGAGGGCGGCGGGGAAAGCGCTTGCTAACGGACGCGGCGAGGTCGAATTCGTGAACCGTACGATTCGGCAAGCCCTTCGCTTCATGGAGGAGGCATATGCGAATCCTTCCCTGTCGCTCGGCAGCTTGGCAGACACGCTGGAAGTCACGCCGAATTACCTCAGTGCCTTGTTCAAGTCGGAGACCGGGTACACCTTCACGCAGCATATGCAGCGCATCCGCATCGAGCATGCCATGCAGCTTCTTCGGGAAACCGCGCTTAAGGTATACGAGGTCAGCCGCCAAGTCGGCTACATTGACCATGCATACTTCAGCCGCCTATTCAAATCGACGGTCGGCATGAAGCCGAACGAATACCGACTTACCGTAGATGCGTCCAATAAATCATAGGATCGCCCTATTGCCGCCTCGATTGCCCTATGGGACACTGATATTGTATTTCATTGCAAGAGAAGGCGGTGTATAGAGGCTATGCAGCAACCGTATTACAATCCCGTGCTGCCCGGGTTCTATCCGGATCCGAGCGTCATCCGCGTCGAGGACGACTATTACCTCGTCGCGAGCACTTTCGAGTATTATCCCGGCCTGCCGATCTTTCACAGCCGCGATCTATTGACGTGGGAACGGGTCGGCCATGCGCTGCATCGCCCGGAGCAGCTCGACCTCTCGTCCAGAGGCAGCTCGCGCGGGCTATTCGCGCCTACGATCCGCTATCATGAAGGCGCTTACTACGTCATCGTGACGGATGTGGACGGCATCGGCAATTTCTATGTCTCCGCGCCGCATCCTGCCGGCCCTTGGTCGGATCCGATCCGCATCCCGTACGGGGGGATCGATCCTTCGATCATGTTCGACCACGACGGCAAAGTATATGTGACCGTTCAGACCGGCGCAGAGGAGCATTCGCATATTATCCAATACGAGATCGACATTCGGACCGGCCGCGCGCTGAACGAGCCGATCGCGATTTTTCACGGTGACGAGGGGCCTTGGGTGGAGGGCCCCCACCTGTATCGGATCGGCGACATGTATTACGTGATGACCGCGTCAGGCGGCACAGGCGATCGGCACCGCGAGATTATCGGCAGAAGCAAGCATCCCTACGGGCCGTACGAGATGCTGCCGCATCCGATCCTGTCTCATGCGGAGCTGAAGGATCACCCCATTCAGAATACGGGGCATGCGGACTTGGTCGAGGATCGGGAAGGCAATTGGTGGGCGGTATTCCTCGGCGTTCGCCCCGTGCAAGGGAAGTACTCGATACTGGGCAGAGAGACTTTCCTCGCGCCGGTCCGCTGGCAGGACGGCTGGCCGCTGATCGACGTGAACGAAGGCTCGGTCGGCCTCTTGATGGGCGACACGAGCCGTGACAGACGGCCGTCGCTCTCGTTCCGCGATGACTTCGACGAAGCCCAACTTCCGATTCGGTGGACATTCCTGAGGAGACGGCCGGAGGCGCATCGGCTCACCTTGCTGGACGGAGGCGGACTGCGCCTGGTCGGCAATGCGCATGCGCTGGGCGATGCGGCGCCTGCGGCTTTCGTATGCCGCAGGCAGCGGAACGTCTGCATGCAGGCCGAGACCGAGCTGTCGTTCCGCCCGCAATCGGAAGGAGAAGAGGCCGGCTTGGCAGCGCGTCTATCTGATGAAGCGTTCGTCGCGGTCGGCGTCGCCCGCAGGCAGGGCGCTCGCGTGATTACGGCGACGACGGCGCATCTAGGCGTGATCGAATCGCGGATCGCCGCGTCGCTGCCGGACGAAGCGGACGTGAAGCTGCGGATCGAATCCGACGACGAGGATTACGTACTCCGCTATTCGACAGACGGAGCGGGCTGGCAGGAAGCTGCCAGATATCCCGCCAAGCAGCTGTCGCCGGAGAGCAATTGGTGCTTCACCGGCGTCTGCATCGGCCTCTACGCATCCGGCAACGGCTCGGACAGCACGACGAATGCCGACTTCCGGTATTACGACTACCAAGATCTTGACGAAGGAGTGCGATAACAGTGCCAGATCACCATGCATTCGCCGCAAGTCTAGCGGGGGCGTTCGCAGGCCGGTTCGACATCGGGGCTGCCGTCAACGCCAGAACGGTCGTATCAGCCAACGAACTGCTGAAGCGGCATTACAACAGCTTGACCTGCGAGAACGAGATGAAATTCGAGAGCCTGCAGCCGGAGGAAGGCCGCTTCGCATTCGAAGATGCGGATAAGATTGCGGCATTCGCGCGCGCGAACGGCATGCGGATGCGCGGTCATACGCTCGTCTGGCATAACCAGACCCCGGCTTGGGTATTCGAGCAGGAAGACGGTTCACCTGCCGGGCGCGAACTGCTCCTCTCCCGCATGAAGGCGCATATCGACACGGTTGTGAAGCGGTATAAGGATGACATCTACTGCTGGGATGTCGTGAACGAGGCGGTTACGGACGATGGCGCAGAGTGGCTGCGGCCGAGCAAATGGCTGGCGGGGATCGGCGAGGATTTCATCGCGGAGGCATTCCGCATGGCGCACGAAGCCGACCCGAAGGCGCTGCTCTTCTACAACGATTACAATGAGAGCAACCCGGGCAAGCGCGACCGCATCATACGCCTCGTGAAAAGTCTGCTTGAACAGGATGTGCCGGTTCACGGCATCGGCCTGCAGGCGCATTGGGGGCCGAACGACCCGACGATCGATCAGGTTCGCGAAGCGATCGAACGCTATGCGGCACTCGGCTTGCAGCTGCAGCTGACGGAGCTCGACGTCTCGATGTTCGATTTTGAGGACCGTCGGGCAGACCTGAGCGAGCCGACGCAGGCGATGCTCGAGATGCAGGCGGAACGGTACGGCAGGATGTTCGAGGTGCTCACGGAATACCAGGCGCATATTACGGCGGTCACGTTCTGGGGCGCGGCGGACGATTACACGTGGCTGGATCATTTTCCGGTCCGCGGGCGCAAAAATTGGCCGATGCCGTTCGACCTGCAGCATCGGCCGAAGCCGGCATTCGATCGCTTGATGGAGGTTGCGGCAGGAGCGGGGAGAGGCTAGCACGAAGCATAAAAGACACGATCGCGGCTCCATGAGCGGTCGTGTCTTTCTTGTTCGAGGTTCTATTGCGCGATCCATTCGCTGAAGCTCATCGCGGACCATCCGCCAAGCGGGGCTGCCGGCAGCGCAGGCGTCGATGCCATCGGACGCAAGTAAGAATGCGGCGGCGTCGGTACGCGGGGCGCCGGATTCGGCTTCCTGTGATTATAAGGATCGCCGATCAGCTTCTGTCCGGTGCTCCAGGAGACGACAAGACCTTTGCGATCCAGGCAGATCGAGCCATTCACGGGTCCTAGCCACTCGTTGGTCGTCGCAGACCAGCCGTGATCCCGGTCAATATGGGCGATCCAATTCATTTCGGCGTCGAATATATAACGGCCTTTCTCGATATATCCGACGAGCGAACAGCTTTTATCGTAGAGTGGCTGCAACATGGTGTGATTCCCCCTTACCGATTACGTCTTGCGAAAAAATTTTAACATTGCAAGGGGGCTTAATACAAGGACTATTTTCTCATGTGAAATCGATATAATTCGACAAACAAGAGGTACAACGAACCAAAGGTGTAGAAAAATGTCGAAATCGGATTCAATGACGCTGCTCGAAAAATTCACAGCGTGCGCGCGGGTGATAATGGAGCTCGCTTACGCCGGACTGGATGACGACCGTGTCATCGTCGAACCGGGTGATCGTTCCTCCCGAGCTCACGACCAAGTCGTCTTGAAACACGCGGATCACCCGATGCCGATCCATCGCTTCCTGAAAATCAGCGTCCGTTAATAGCCGCCTGTTGTTCGCCATAGGGATGCATTCCTTCCGGTATGTGATCGGTTAGCCGGTACGACTACGGTACCTTCGCCAACCTTAACCATTGTACCTTGAAGCGCACTCGACTTCTACATGCGAGCGAGCGATTGCGATTGTCGCTGACGCAGGCGTAGGTACATGCTATAATACAGAGAATATGTAGGTTGGAGAGAGAATATGGCGAAGAAAATCACGATGCAGCAAATTGCGGATTACCTGGGCGTCTCCAAGTTCGTCGTGTCCAAGGCATTATCGGGCAAGGGAGGCGTAAGCGGCACTACCAAAGAACGCGTCATTCATGCCGCCTCGCAGCTGGGCTATTTTGCGCAAAATAATTCTTATGTACGTAACAATTCGTCCGAGGCGGCGCAGACGGCGGCCGCGCAGAAGCAGACGGTGCTCGTCTTGATGCCGAATATCCGCTTCCAGACCAAGGAATCGCTGTATTGGGGGCGAATTCTGGACGGGATCTCGGCACGGCTGGAGGAGAAAGGGTTCGGCATGATGATCATCTCGGAGCAGAGCATCGACCAGATCGCGTCCGTGTTCAATCCGCGCGGCATCGCGGGCCTGATCGGGGTAGGCGAAATCTCGACCTCCCTGCTGCTTGAAGTGCATCGCATCGGATTGCCGATGGTCCTGGTCGATCATGAGGACCCCCTGATTCCGACGGATACCGTGTTCGTCAACAATTACGATTGCATGTACCGGCTGACGAAGCATCTCGTCGGGATCGGGCATCGCGAGATCAGCTTCTTAGGCGGGGTGCGTTACTCCCGCAGCTTCATGGACCGCTGGACAGGGTTCCGGAGCGCGCTCGAGGAGAGCGGGCACTACTCGTCCTCCATTCACCTGACCGACCTGGAGGGATTCGCCGATTTCGAGGAGCAGATCAAGGCTTGGCTGCAAGGGCTGAAGAAGTTGAAGAACCAGCCGCTGCCGACCGCTGTCGTATGCGCGAACGATAACATCGCGCTCGGCGCCATTGCCGCGTTCCGCGACTTAGGATTATCGGTGCCTGACGAGATCTCGGTTACCGGTTTCGATAATATCGAGGACGCGTACCGGATGCGCCCAGCACTAACGACTGTGCATGTGCCGAAGGAAGCGCTCGGCCGGCGAGCGGTGGACAAGCTGTTCGAACGGAGCGCACGCAGCCTGGACCCGCTGGAGAAAATATTGATTGCAGGCGAGCTCATCTTCCGCGACTCGATCGTCGAAGTCGAGGGGCACACCTACGCCTGATCGTTAACGAGAGCCTTCGCCCGCATTGCGGCGAAGGCTCTTGCTATGCAGGGACGCCATTCATTGCCAATCTGCGGGTGCCGAAGTAGAATGGGTGATACGACATTAGCATGCTAGGCATGGGGGAGACGGACGCAATGGACAAGTGGAATCTCGCGATACGGTTTCGCGATATGCCGATGGAACGCAAGCTCATCTTTATCTTCCTCTTCCTGATCATTCTGCCGATTTCCTCGCTTTCATACTTCTCGTTCGACCGTTATTCGCAGTCGATTAAAGACAACACGACTGCCTACGTGGCGGAATTGGCGCGCAAGATGATCAGCAGCCTGGACGAGTACATCGCCGATATGAAGCGGCTGTCCGCCGTCCCAGGCGCAGTCGAGGAGATTCGCGAGAGCTTGCGATCGGCCAATGAATATTATGAGAGCGCCGTGCTTCCGCAAGGCGGCGATGCTTATATTCTGCCGCAGAACCAAGGCGCGGCGCTGGCCATTCAGAAGCAGGTAGAGGAAAGCATCTACTTCTTGAACAGCGTCAAGGAAGGGGCAAGCTCCATCTACCTGTTCGATCGTTTCGGCAACGGCTATTATCGCATTCAGGTCGGCGGCGTGCGTTCGGACATCCTGTCCACCTATGACAAGTGGAAAGCCGTAGCGCGCGGGGCGGGCGGCAATGCCGCGCTCGTGAGTACGCAGGAATTCACGAATGATTTTAACAACAAGCGCTACGTCTTCACGGTTGTTCGCGAAATCTATTCGCCTACGCTGCAATTTCTAGGCATGATCGCGGTCGATGCGAATATCTCCGTCATCGAGCGCTACGTACAGGACTTGGACAAGGTGACCGGGGGCGAGACGTTAATACTCGATGAGAATGACCATGTCATCTTCGATAGTCGCAAGCAATATCTCGCGCAGGACAAGTCCGACGATCCGCTCGTCAGGAAGACCAAGCTCACGAAGGGGAGCTTCTATCATACTGACGAACAAGGGGAGAGAATCGTCATCTACGACCGCTCCGCAAGCACCGGCTGGAAGGTCGTCATAGCCGTGCCTGTCGAGCACTTGACCGCGGACGCCGCGCGCAATCGGAACTTCACGCTATTCTCGGCGCTAGGGATTATGGGCTTCGCGCTCATCATGTCGATCATCTTGTCCTTCGCCATCACGCGGCCGCTGCGCTCGCTCATGCAGCTCATGAAGCATGTCCAGACCGGCAATCTGGATGTCGTCTTCCCCGTCCGGCGGCGGGACGAAGTGGGGCTGCTCGGGTTTCACTTCAACCGCATGATCGGCCGCGTGCGCGATCTGATCAACGACAACTATCATATGCAGCTGCGGCGCAAGGAAGCGGAGCTGCTCGCGCTCCAGAGCCAGATCAACCCGCATTTTCTCCATAATACGCTGGAATCGATTCGGATGACGGCCGAGGTGGACGACAATCCGGAAGTGGCGGACATGATTCACCTGCTGGGCAAATTGCTTCGCTACAGCGTGAATACGAGAGGGGAGCTCGTGCAGCTGCATGATGAACTCGCGCATCTGGACACGTTCATGCGCATCATCGAATACCGGTATCCGAACCGGTTCCGGATGGTGCTGAGCGGCGACTATGAGGCGATTCGTTCGCTGCGGGTCGTGAAGCTCATCTTTCAGCCGATCGTGGAGAATGCTGTTCTATACGGAGTGGACGAACGGCTCGAAGGCATGATGACGATTACGATCGCGTATGAACGGCATGCGGACCATATCGCGTTCCGGATTCGGGACGACGGCGCGGGGATCGATGCCGGCATATTGAAGCGGCTGCAGGATTCCATGGACACGCCGCCGGGTGCCGGAGATCGCATGAGAGGGAGCGGGATCGGCCTGCGGAACGTGAATGAACGGATTCGACTGTTCTACGGCGAGCAGTACGGCATCGAAATCATGAGCACTGCCGGCCAGGGCACGGAGGTCGTCATTCACGTGCCATATCGAGAGTAGAGGAAGAGGAGGGCTTCGTTATGCTGCGAATCGCGATAGCGGACGATGAAGAGAGGATCCGTCTTGGCCTTGCCAAGCTGATCCGATCGGCATCGTCTGAATATAGGGTAGAAGGGATCTATTCGAACGGAGCCGAACTGCTTCGACATGTGGAGCAGCACGGCGCGGACCTGGTTCTGACCGACATCCGCATGCCGGTCATGAACGGCTTGGAATTCGCCGAGAAATTGCAAAGCGCGCATCCTGGCGTCCGTTGCGTGATCATTAGCGGCTACCATGATTTTGAGTATGCGCGTGCTGCCTTGCGATACAAGGTGTCGGACTATCTGATCAAGCCCGTAGACAAGGCGGAGCTCTATCGGCTTCTGCATGAATTGGATGCGGCGATTAACGGCGAGCGGCAGCGACTGCTGCAGGAACGGCGCCGAAAGCTGGAACTGTTGTTATCCGGCGGAGAATGGTTGGAGCAAGCAGCGGAGATTCAATGGGACACGGATGCGGTATGGTACGCGATTCGTTCGGACCGGCCGATCGAGCTCGAGGTCGTCGAGGCTGCGCTGCAAGAGGAGACCGTTCCGTATGTCGGCGCGGTACGTATTCGCGACGGCCTCTATGGGTTGCTCGTGAAGGTCGAGGGGACAGATCCGCTGGTAGCCCGCTCGGAGTCGATCGGTTCCCTGCTGCTGCATCGACTGTCGAGAGAGGCCTCCGTGTCGATCGGAGTCTCGATGCCCTTTCGCGGGGATCATCGCGTCAAAGCGGCGTTCGAGGAAGCGGAGGCAGCCGCGCGGCGCGCGATGTACCGCTTCGAGAACGCTGCGCTTATCTTAAGCGGCTCACCCGCCTCCCGATCAGCGCAGCAATTGCCGGATAAGATCGGCATGAAGGATAAAGAGCCCGCGCTCGTTCGAGCGCTCCAGATCTTGGACATGGAACAGCTGGAGCAATGGATCGCGGACTTGTTCCAGACATTCCGGAGAGCAGAGGAGCCGTTCGACACCATGCTGGAGATATTGGATCGGGTGCTGTATCTGGCCAAGCGGGAAATTCATGAGTTCGCGGAACTGGCCGAGGAGTCATTCGGGACCGAGCAGGCTTGGAAACATAAGCTTGCCGATACTTATAAGTTCGAGCCGATGTCGCGTTGGTACGCCGAACGATTCATTGGCGTGCTCAGGCAGGTGAGGGAAGGTCGGCGCGGGAGCGTAAAGGCGGTCGAAGACGTCAAGTTATGGCTGTCGAAGTCGTATAAAGAGGAATTGGACTTGGGCAAGCTAGCAGAGCAGGTATATCTTACCCCAAGTTACTTAAGCAAGCTCTTCAAGCAGGAAACCGGCATGACGATTACGGATTACGCGATCAAGATCCGGATCGAGGAAGCGAAGGAGCTGCTGCGAAGCCGCCATGACCTGAAGACGTATGAGGTCGGCGAAAGCGTAGGCTATCCGGATTCCGCCTATTTCGCGAAAATATTCAAAAAGACGGTCGGATTAACGCCGAATGAGTACCGGAACCTTGTCAGATAGCGAAGCAAGCTGTATGATTTGTTAGTGCAGAATGTTAGTTTTGTTAGGATAACTGAAGACAACAAAAACAAACACACTGCATTCTTCTTCAGGCCTCTATTTTCTATAATAAGGCTGTAAGCGATTTCACCTTACGTGTCATAGCTTGCACAAAATATCACTAGGGGGAACTAAGCGCATGAAGAAAAATGTCACATCGCTTCTGGCCTTGTTCATGGCATTGACGCTTGTTCTGGCTGCTTGCGGCGGGAACAACAATGGCAATAAGAACGAAGGCAACACGGGGACGAAAGAACCGGCTGCGAGCAATGGCGAACAACCGGCAGCATCGCTGTCCGGGGAACTCGTATTCGCCACGCATCGTACCGATCTGGTCGACAACGGCACGTACGACAAGTACGTGAAGAAATTCCAAGAGACGTATCCGGACGTGAAGGTGACTTATGCGCCTTACACGAACTACGAGCAAGATATCCGCGTGAAGCTGACGGCCGGCGATGCCGGCGACGTGCTCATGATTCCGGGCAACATCGCGAATGCCGATCTGGGCGACTTCTTCGCGCCGCTCGACGAACTGGGCATCTTCGATCAAGTTCGCTTCCCTGAGCATAAAGCGTTCGAAGGCAAGCATTACGGCGTCGCGACGGGCGCATCTACGAACGGGATCGTATACAACAAAAAAGCGTTCGAGGCTGCAGGCATCTCGGCGATTCCGAAGACGCTCGACGAGTTCTACGCAGCAGCGCAGAAGCTGAAGGATGCGGGCATCGTTCCGATCTACATCAACTACGGCGCGCAATGGCCGATGAGCCAGTGGGGCCGTAACTCGCTGTCGCACTTCTCCGGCGACATCAACTTCGAGAACGACATGGTGAAGGACGAAGCGCCTTTCAAAATGGATAATGCTTGGGGCACAGGCCTGACGATCGTGCGCACGCTGATCGAGAAGGGCTATGTCGAGCCGGATCTAGCAACGAACAACTGGGAAGTATCCAAGGTCGAGATCGGTACGGCCAAAGCAGGCATGTACTTCCTCGGCAACTGGGTTATTAATCAGATCATCGAGCAGGGCGGTGCTGCTCCGGAAGATATCGGGTTCTTCCCGTTCCCGACGGACAACAGCGGCACGGCTAACGCACCGCTCGGCCCTGACTACTTCATGGGCGTAAGCTCCACGAGCAAGAATCTGGATGCTGCTAAGGCATTCTTGAAGTTCATGATCATGGATTCCGGTTATGACGCCGACGCAGGCTTCATTCCGATCAACAAGAACAACGAGCCTACGCTTCCGCAAATGGCAGAATTCATGGGCCACAATCCGAATCTGCTCGAAGGGATCCCGACGGTATCGGAATTCAACGAAATCGCGAACAAAGCGCAAATTCCGTTCACGGGTGAAGAAGTGCAGCAAATGGCGGTAGCGAAAGACCTGCAAGCCGAATTCGATAAGCTGAATGCCAAATGGGCAGCTGCGAAAAAAGAGCTGGGCTACTAAATCGACAGTACGTTAATCGATGACTGAAATTGGGGCTGTCCGACAAGCTTGAGCATGCATGGCATGCTCGGCTGCGGCGGCCTCAACCTTTTGAATATGGCAAAGGAGGCGCGGCATGCGATGAATATCAGTTACAAAGCCCAGCGCAGGATCGTAATCGTTACGTTCCTGACCTTGCCTTTGGTTCTCTTGCTGCTGTTTACTTACTACCCGGCGCTCATGCTGGTCTATTACAGCTTCACGGATTGGGACGGCTTCGGCTTTAAGAACATCGATTACGTCGGTTTCGACAATTATAAAGACATCTTCACGAACCCTGAATATTTTCAGATTCTGCGCAACAACGCTTACTACTTCATTGGCGGCTTGGTGCAGACGGCACTGGCGCTGCTGTTCGCCGTCATTCTGAATACGAAGCTGCGCGGCCGCAATCTGTTCCGCGTGGTGCTGTTCTTGCCGTACATCCTGCACAGCGTCGCGATCGCGATCATGTTCCAGACAGTCTATCACTCCACCTACGGTTCGCTTAATCTTCTGCTTGAGAAGCTTGGGCTCGAATCGTTGAAGCAGCTATGGCTTGGCAATCCTGCGATTAACGATTGGTCGCTGGCATTCGTGTCGATGTGGATGTACTTGGGCTATAACATGGTCATCTTCCTTGGCTCGCTGCAATCGATCTCGGACGATTGGTACGAGGCGGCCCGCATCGACGGGGCGAACGCTTGGCAGCAATTCTGGCACATTACGATGCCGAGCATCAAGAGCGTCCTGAACCTCATGCTCATCCTTACGCTCAGCGGAGCTCTACAATCGTTCGTCGTGCCGTACATTATGACGCTAGGCGCGAATGATACGTCGACATTCCTGATGAAGACGCTTGATGTGGCGTTCAAGTTCAATCAATTCGGACTCGCATCGGCGCTCGCCGTCGTGCTGCTGCTCATGGTTGCGATCGTCGTCGGCCTGCAGCGCGTCGTGTTGAAGGAGGATTAAGACGATGAAGCATATACTGAACCTGGTCAAGTACGCTTTTCTGTTCGTTGGGGTATTCGTCGTGCTGTTCCCGATCTATTCGGTATTCGTCGGCGCCTTCAAGGACCGGCAGGAATTTTTCGAGAATCGCTTGGCGCTGCCGTCCACGTGGAGCTTGGATAACTTCGTGACGGCCTGGGATAAGGGAGATTTGCCGCTGGCGCTCGGGAACACGGGCATTATTCTGATCGTATCGATCGTAGGCAATATATTGATCGGCACGATGTCCGCCTATGCGCTGGGACGCTTCGACTTCAAGGGCAGGCAAGTCATTATTACGTCCTATCTGATCGCGGCCGTCATCCCGCTGATTACGACGCAGGTCGTGACGTATTCGGTCATTAAGGGGCTGGGTCTTTACAATACGATGGGAGCGCCGATCGTGCTGTATCTCGGCGCCGACGTCATCCAGTTGATCATCTACCTCCAGTTCATCCAGAACATTCCGAAGGAGCTGGACGAGAGCGCAATGATGGAGGGGGCATCGCTGTTTCGAATATTCGCGACGATCATTTTCCCGCTGCTTGGTCCGGCTACGGCTACGGTCGTCATCCTGAAGTTCATCGCGATCTACAACGACTTCTACGTGCCTTACTTGTACATGCCGGACAGGGAGCTCCGAACGGTTGCCACCGCGATCCAATCGTTCGTCGGCCCGAACGCAGCCCGGCTGGAGGTCATATCGGCTTACATCATGCTGATTTTCATCCCGACGTCGGTCGTGTTCCTGTTCATGCAGCGCTACATTTTCAGCGGCGTCACGAGCGGGGCGGTCAAGTCGTAAGACCTTTTCTTTATGCGCGAAGAAGGGGCTGTCCCAAAAGGTTGAAAAAGTCTTTGTGAGATAGTTAAACTCTACAACGAAACATGAAAACGGTCGGTCAGGATGCCTTATCCCTGACCGACCGTTTTCAGCTTTTGGCTTAATGTCGA
>JAEZCJ010000147.1 GCA_023433615.1 Bacillota bacterium
CGGCAAGCGCATGCGCTTGCCGGAGGTTTCCGTATGCCAATCACCGCAATCCGTTATCGATCAATTCCGCCGATCGCAGCAGACGCTGGAGCATGGCGGCGGTTTCGGCCCGCGTGATCCACGCCTCGGCATCCAACAGCCGGCCGTTTCTACCGCCTACGATGCCGCTCTCCGTAACCTTCGCGACGCTGTCGCGAGCCCAGCTCGCCACTTGCCCGCCATCCTCGAACTTCATGAGTGGGCTCGCTCCTACGCTCCCTGCTGCCGGCCGCGGATCTGACATATGCGTCAGCTCCATCGCCCTTGCGACCATGACCATCGCTTCCTGGCGGGTGATCCGCTCCGTCGGCCGGAACGTGCCGTCGGTATAGCCTCCGATCAAGCCGCGCTCATACGCGGCATGAATCGCTCCGCCTTGCACATCTTTGAAGACGGTGTCGACGCTGCTCGCATGGATGCCCAATGCTCTGACGAGCATCGCGGCGAACTCACCGCGAGTAACGGCCCGGTCCGGACGGAACAGCTTGTCGTCATAGCCGTTCAGAATCAGGCGAGCGCCTAAGTCGTGCACGATGTCCCGGCTCCAGTGCTGCTCGACATCTCTGAACTGAACGGACTTCGCGATCAGCGCATAATCGCTGTTCGTCAAGCTGCTGATGCTTGCAAAGTAATGTCCGTCGATGACTGCGATTCGCGTCGGTACATGCCGCAGGGTGCCGTCAGGCTCGACGACCGCAGCAGTCGCAATCGTGCCGGGATCGACGCCGTCCGGGAGCTTCACCGTTCGCTCGACCATGCGTTTGAACGTTGAGGCCTCGACTTCCCGGCCATTATGGATGCCCTTCACGGTGAAACGTACGGGCACGGCAACGATCGTGCTGTCCTGCGCTGCCGCAGCGTCGTTGGCAAGCTGTTGAACGGCGCCTGGCGCCAGCGCAATCTCTACCCGAATCTCTAGCGCTTCGGGCGCAATCGATTCGCCTAGTTCGGCGATGAGCCGATCCACTTGAATGAGCTCGGCATCGATCTCATAGCGCCAGTCGTCCGTGCGAACTTCGAGCTTCATGCCATGCTGCTCCAGCCATTTCACTTGATCGCCTGTCAGGATGCCCGCTACGGTGTCAGCCGGTTCAGTGAAGGGGAGCGTCAACGTGCCTTCGCCAGCACCTGCGGCTACGAGCGCTTCCAGCTTGTCCGCGGCGACGGTCATCGTAGCGATCGTGGACCCCGCGGTCTCCGTCACCTTCAGCAGGCCTGCGTTCTCGTGCTTGCCGTTCACCCAGATTACCGCCGCTCGAGGCTCGTTGCCCTCGGCTGCTTGATCGGCATCGCTGCCGCTGCCGGAGCCTCCGCCGGATGCGGGATCCGGATCAGGCTCGGGGTCTGGTCCCGGACCTGGATCGGGTCCAGGGTTCGGTCCTGGATCTGGATCTGGATCTGGGTCTGGGTCTGGGTCTGGACCAGGACCCGGTTCCTCACCTCCTTCCTCCGGAGGTACGGCCTCCCAGCCGCCGTAGAGGATCAGATCGGCTGTAACTCCTGCCCCGAAGTCATAAGCTAGGGTGCCGGCCGCATCGGTATGCCAACCGATGAATCGGAAGCCGGAACGTTCCGGGTCGGGGCTCGGCTTAACGGCGCTATCCCCGCAAGGCACGAGCTGCGGCACGATTGCCGATCCGCCGTTACTGTCGAAGACGATCGCGCATGACGGAATGCCGGGCACAGCGCTCACTTGCGCCGCGCTTGCGCTCTCTCCGCTCTCATTCACGGCCTTCACCGCAAAATAGTAGCGCGTGCCGTTCAAGAGACCCGTCGCGGCGTATACGGTATCCGTCACGGATATCGTTGGGCTGCCGTACGCGCCGTCCGTCGTGCCGACATAGACGTTGTACCCTGTTGCCTGCGGTACGGACGACCAACCGATCCGAACATAGCCGTCTCCGACCTCCTGAACGGTCAGCTGTTCCGGCGCGTCGTTCGGCGCTTCGCGCTCCCATCCTGCATAGAGCGTCAGATGCGTAACGACCGGTAAGCCATAATCGTGCAACGCGCTCAGATCGGCATCCGTGTACCAGCCCGTAAACGCATATCCGGCAAGCGTGGGGGTAACATCCGGCCGGGCAACTGCATCGCCGCAAGGCAGAAAGATCCTATCGACCGCGCTGCCGCCCCTGCTGTCGAAGCTCACCGTGCACATCGCCCGATCCGGCGTAGCGCTAACCTGCTCCCCATGTCCGCTCTCCCCGCTTACGTTCACGGCCGTAACGGAGTAGTAGTACGTCGTACCGTTCGTTAGCCCGGCTGCCGCGTAGACGGTATCCGTTACGTTAGCGGCGAGTTCGCCCGGCAAGCCGGCCGTCATGCCTACATAGACGTTATAGCTTGCAGCTCGGGGTACGGACGACCAGCCGATCTGCACGTAGCCGTCGCCTGTTCCCCGTACCGCCGTATCGGATGGAGCGTCCGGAATAGCCGGCAGCCACTCGGCATAGAGCTCCAAATCCGCCGAGACCGGGCTATCGAACAGATAAGGCCGCGTCCCTGCTTCATCTTCGTACCATCCCGCGAAGACATAGTCCGCTCGATGCGGCTCCGTCGGCGCGGCGACCGGCTCTCCGCAGATCACGTCTTCGAACATTCCCTCCAAGCCGATCTCGCTTACGAAATGCACGCGGCAAGTCGCCAGCGACATCGATTGCACGACAGAATGATAATTGTAATCGAACGTCTCGTTATCCCACTCGGTCGTAGCGTACAAGGCATATAACCGGTCACCTGCCTGCAGCAGCTCCATTGCGAGCAATCGGCTGTAGTTCTGCTGAATCGGTTCCCCGATCCTGCTTGGGTTCGCATGCATACGGTCGACAGCCAGCACGTGCGCGAAGCTGAAGTTGGCAAAATCCACCTCGTTAGCCGAGTAGAGCACATACGGCGTCTTGCTTCCCGCGGCGACCGACATGATATCGAGAACGGAAGCGTGTTCGTCCGTCACCTCCCACTGTCGATCGGCAATCCCCGTCCACTCGCCGTTCTCGAGCCGCATGACGACGACCTCGGCAGACTGATCGGCATAGGTGAAGAGCAGCGTTAGGTTTGGCACGCCGCCTTGCGATGACAGCTGCATATCCGCAATATTACGATTCCAATCCAATGCCGGCAGGCTGCTTGCATCTCCTGCCGGAAGCCACGTCGCGTCCGGATCGGTCCCATCCAAGCTCCATGCCGCAACGCCTAATTGCACAGCGGCGAGATCAATGTACCCGTAAGCTACGTACAGCTTCGAACCGTCCGTATGGAATGTCGACGAGAATACCGAATGAAGGTCAAGCGGCAAGTTCGCGCCTGCATCCGCCCACAATCCTGTGTCGCCGTCCCACTTCATGATCGTTAGCTTGCTGAGTTCCGCATGAGCCACGTAAGGCGTGCCGCCGACCATAGTCAAGGAAAGCTCGGCCAGATTGTTCCCCGAGAAAACGACATTCGACAGCCCCGTCGCATCCGACCACTCAACCTCCTCGGGACCAAGCCTCATCAGACGCAAGCGCTGCTCGCTATCGTTAAATGCCACATACACGGTATCCTGTTCGATGAACAGGGAAGCGAATTGGCCGCTCGTCCCATCCAGGATTTCCGCGAACTGCCGATCGCCGACCGGCTCCCACGCTTCATCCGCATATCTTCGAACCGATAAGTAGCCGGCATCCCAGTACGCTTCGACGAGTTCGTCGTCGTCCATCACAGCGTCCAGATGAAATTTACGGTCGACCATATGATCGATAAGCTGCCATGTCCCGGACGCCAACGGCTCCGATGTGCGAGTCCATTTCGCGTAGAGCGGCAGCACGTCTACAGCATTCGCTTCCGATGCGATGAACGGCACGATGAAGTTCTCGTCCTTGAACCATCCGCCAAAGTCGAAGCCCTCCCTGTCTGGAGGCGCCTCCACCATACCCATACACGGCTGCGTCGCCTGAAGCGGAGACGATCCGTCCTTCAAGTAGAACTGGTACGAGCAGGCGACGTAAGGAATGACCCGCTCCGTCGGCGGCGACCACCCGCTCGCGCCTTCGCCGTTCACGGCTGCCACGCGGAACGCGTATCCGATTCCCGCCTGCAAGCCGTCCAGCGTCAGCTCGACCGGATCGGCATTCGGCGGATCGGGCAAGAGCATATCCTCGTGCTCGTAACTGTCCAAGCCGCTGTCGTCATCCGGCAGCACCGTCACCCGGTAGCCCGTTATCGCGCTGCCGCCGTCATCCGGCAGGTCGAAGCTCAGGATCGCCTTCATCCCGGCAACCGTCGCGGCAACCGTCTGCGGCTCATCGGGGCTCGTCCTCGGCATTCCGCTGGCCTGCTCGGAATACGCGCTCTCCACCTCGCCGTCCGTAGCCGTCACGACGTAATAATACACGGTGCCGTTCACGAGCCCTTCATCGGCATATTGCGTGTCGGGCACTTCGCCGACTGCCGTGCCGACGTTATCCGGGTCCGTGCTTCGATAGATCCGATAGCCGGTCGCGCCGGGAACGGCATCCCACGACAGCGTAATCTGTTCGTCCCCGTATTGGTCTACCGTCAAGCTTGCCGGTTGACCGAGGTTCCATACGGCATGCAGTTGAATGGATCGATCGACCCGCTGCGCAAAATCGAACGGCTGTCCTCCGTCTTCCGCCCAGTATTCGAAATGATAATTCGGCTTCTCTACGCCAGGGCCGGGCTCGGGCAGGGGCTCGCCGCAAGGCAGCTCTGACATCCAAGGAGCGCTTCCCCCAACGCGGGGATCGAACGTGACGGCACACCACTGATCGTAGTCGAGCGACCGCACTTCCGTATAATAGCTGTTAGTATAATAAGTTACGTAAGGCTGATAGTCCTGCACCGCCAATCCGAGGTTGAAAATTGCCGTACCCCTTGGATAGACGCGGCTTCCGACCTGATACCACGCGCCATTGACGTGCTTCTTCACAATCGTGCCATGCTCCGAGCTCTCAGAATCTACGTAAGCAACGTAAATCGTTCCTTGATCAACTTGCATGTCGACTTCGTAGCCGACAATATGTCCGCCTAAGCTTGACCACTGCCCAGCCAAGCGATCATAGCTCCACACTTCCAGAACGCGCTCGGCCGAAGCATTGATTCTACTCCGGGCATAGTACAGCCGGTCCCCGTCGGCTGCCAGCGCTGCCGCCGAGCTGTACCGGATCTCCGTCGGCACGACGACGGACTGCCACGCTGAATCTGCGGCCGCCAAGTCCCAATGCAGCACGCGAAGCTCTGATGAACCGGCCTGCTGGACGGTAAGCCAGACCGCATCCCCACCTTGCCGCAGCATCATCGAGCCGTTCCTGACTTCGCCGTATGCCGACAGATCGCCGACCGTCTGCCATTCGGCGGTATCGTCGTCAAGAATCAGCCGCTTCACCTTCACTGTTCCGTTCGAACCCGCTGCCTCAAGATACGCGACATACAGAATATCCTCATGTACAAGCAAGGAGTAGCGGCCTAGCGAATTGGTCGAGACGGGCTGCATCCCGACCTGCGTCCATTCGACGCCGTCATGCTTCATGACGACTGACTGATCAGACGTTGTCGTATAGATGACGTACGGTATTCTCTCGCTGACGGTCACTACGGGATCATAGGCGTTCCCGAGCGTGAACTTGCGATTGCCGATAGGCTGCCACGCGGCGTCTTCATAGGCGAGCACCGAAATCGCGCCGTCGTCCCGATACGCCAGGTAGGGCTTGCCGTCTTCGAGGTATAGGGAAGGATTCTGCCCCTTCAAGCTTGCTCCCAGCAGCTGCCACGGCTGATTCGCTTCGTCGGTCGGCATTCGCGGCATCGCCTGCACCTCTTCGGACGTGCCGCTCTCCAATCCGTCCGACTGCGAGGTGATCGCGAAGAAGTACGTTTCGCCGTTAACCAGGTTCGGTACGATTACCTTCAACTCGGCCAGACTCGCGCTCGCGGTCATCGACTCGGCATCCGCGGCTTGACGGGGATTCGGCGCATTGGCGTAGTAGATGGTGTACGTATCCGCGCCTGCTACAGCCGACCATGCAACCTGCGCATAAGCATCGCCCACCGATTCGACGGAAACAGTCGCCGGAGGATCCGGCTTGACGGTCTGAATGACCGTAGCGCCTAGATAGCCTTCGGATTGCACGCTGATCGTCTGGAATCCGGCATCGAGCGAGCCAGGGAAGATCGTGATGCTGCCCGGGTTAATCGCGTAATTCCGATCCTCGTATAGCTTGCGGCCGTTCGCTACGACACGCGCCACGCGTTCCCGCCAGAGTGGATCGTCATCGAACGTCAGCACGACCTCATCGCCACGCCCGCGCTCGCGAGCATCCGCCGTTATCGCGGGCGGAATGTCGAGCTCGACCTCATCGGTATACGTAAACAGCTTGTAGTCGCCGCTCGAGGCCCCTTTGACGCGCTCCGCCATGCTGAGGGTTAGCTTGCCTTGCTCCACATGGAGAGACAGGTTGTCATAATAAGTATCGTCGTCCGGCGCGACGATCGGGTTGCCCAAGGTCGTCCATTCCATGCCGTCGAATCGGTCTACGCCGATGCGGTAGATTCCGTCGACACTGGAGCTGTATGCCACGTACATGATTCCGGCATGCCAACGAATAACCGGTCTGGACGAATACGAGTATGCATAGTTGTACTTGTTGCCCAATACCCCGATACTCTGCCAATTGGCCCCCGCTTGCTTCACGTTCGTCAGTCCGTAGAAGTTGATGTGGGCATTGTACAGCCGGCCTTCGTGAACGGTAGCCGAGAAGTTGGATCCGGCATCCGAGACGTGCCACTCGGACCCATAACCGGTAACATGGACCCAACTGCCGTCTGGAACCGTATCGTCGAACTTCTCGACTTGATAATAGGAATTCCCCGCATAATTGCGGTTTCGGCTGACATAGACAACGCCATCCGCGACTTGCATTCCTATTCCGTTCGTCCAGTAGCTTCGGTCCAGCGGCTGGTCGCCGCCAAGGTCCTCCCACGTGCCGGCATCGGCCCGGTATTTCTTGACGTAGGCCTCATACTGCGCAGTGGCAGAGTAGCGTTGATAAGCGACGTAGATTTCGCCTCTGTCGACGGCAAGCGTAATCTCGCTTGCGATCCTATCCGCCCCGGAGAATCCCCGCGGGCCCATATATGACCATTCGTTCTTCTCCGCATCGTACCGCATGACCGACACGCCTCGGTAATTGTAGTGTCCGTCGTCAAAAGCGACATAAGGCACGCCATTATAGACGTACAAGGACATAGCGTATGCATTGCTATCCGTGATCGTCGCCGGCCCGACCGAGCTCCAGACGCCGTCCTCGAGCTTGCGAACGGCAAGCTTCCCGCTCGGGATTTCCATATGCGCGACATAGACGATTTCGCCGTCCACGAAAGTAGACATATCGCGTCCCCTGAACGTCTCGTCTTCGCCGGTCCAGCCCTCGTCCTCCGCGTATAAGGCTTGAAGCGGCATGAACGATGCAAACGCGGCGATCGCCAAGAGGATGGCTGCCCATGCGGCGCGCAATCTCCATCGGCTGCTCGATACCATATACTCACCTCTTCGACATCTTTTCTCTCCCTGACCAAGGACTTTCTGACCACTAGAAGTAAGAAGAGTATAAAACGAATGTCGAAAAAGCACATATACCATATGGTATAGATCGAGCAAGTCGGATGGATCCGATCTCGTTGCAGCATTACAGCAGCTTCATTCGCTCCGCCTTCGCCACTGCGTTCATGCGCCGGCTGACATTCAGCTTGCTGAACAGGTTATGCGTATGAACCTTGACCGTGCCTGCGGTAACGCCGAGCTTCACGGCAATTTCCTTGTTCGTCATCCCTCTCGACATATAGCTGAGCACTTCCAGCTCACGATCTGTCAACGGCTCGATGAGGCGTTCGTCAATGGGCTCCGGCTTCGGTTCGTTGTCGTCGGCGGAATCGCCGAACGTCTCCGACAGCTTCATCATGAACAACGATTGCGCCGCCAGCATGGATAATGCCGATAGCAGCTCTTCGGAAAGCGGATGGACAGCCTTCGGCAGCTCGAGATACAGCACGCCTACGAATTGCGATTGGACATAGATGGGGAGACAGCTGATCGATCGATTCGGATGCTCGGCATAATACGGGTCGTCGGCGAACAGCTCGTCTTGGGAGGCATTGCCGATCTGCACCGGCTTGCCCCATCGCGAAGTATATTGAATGAGCGAGCGCGGCACGTGCCGGCTGTGCTCCATCCATTCCGGAGCCGTCTCGCTCCAGAGCCCTCTCCTCATCGCCTGTTCGATCCATAACCCGTCGCTGCGCCTTCGGATCAGACAGCCGTATTGCATATCGGTTATCTCTACGATGCGCTCGACCAAGCGCTGCCGGATATCATGCAGGCTCATGTCCGGCGAGAATGTCAAAGAGTCCTTCATCATCTCCATGGCGCGGCTGCGCGCCTGCCCGACTCTCGCATAATTGGCGCCGGACTCGACATGTTGAGAGGGCATACGTTCATGATCGGGAACACTGCGAGAGAACCATTCGGGAAATTCGTCACGCAGCCTGCTGGACTTGGACTCGACGCCCCACTCTGCATAAGCATCGTGCGCCTCCGACATATAGCCCTGCGCGATGCGCTCCCTCCCCTTCGCGAGATGATGCCTCGCGGCGCGCTCGCAGGCCACCGCCCTGTATTGCGGGTCTCCATTGTCGCGGGCAAGCTGTATGGACCTGTCGTACAGTTCGATAATGGTCGGCTCGGGAACGCGTCCGCTCGGCTGCTCGGCCTGCAGCAGCATGAACTTGTAGCCGAAGCAAGCGGGAGACATCCCGGACCAATCGCGGAATTCGCGATAACGCAGCCTCAGCCTGCTTCTCCATGGCTGTGCGTCGGCATCCGGCCTCGCGCTGAGCAGCGCAGACAATGCCATCGCTTCATAGAAATGCAAGATCGGCATATGAGGCGATTGTACGGCAAGCCCTTCATGCGGCTCTGCCAGCTCCGCATACCGAACCGCTTCTTCATAGCGGCCGAATAAATAGCTGATCTGCGTCTTGTACGTATAGATCTGATACAACGTGACGGCCCTGCTCTCGTCTTGCATGACGTCTTCTAACAACTGCGCCTCGCTTGCGCGCCCTACCGTCAACGCGAAATCGCCGTCGTCCGTCGATTGGAGCATCTCGGCGACATGCATGTAGATCATCACGTTCTTGTAGATGAGCTCTTCCTTCGTAATCTCGACGTACTGCAGGCACTCCGACATGACCTTCAGCATCTGCTGCATCGGATGAACGGCATACGACAAGTTGATCAATCCGCCGATCGCATAGCTGGCGAATACATAGTCTCCGGATTGCAGGCCATAGTGAATCGCATCGGTCAACTGTTCCTCGTCCCGCTGCTTATAGCCCATCCACGGCGAGATGACGCAATGGTACATCGCGTACACCTTGGATTTCACCGAAGCGACGCCGGATCGATCCGCGAGATCCATCGCGATATTCCCGAGCCGATATCCGCTCGCCAAGTCGCGCGTCATCGTGCAGAGCACCATCCCGTAGGAGGCATAGATCGCGGAGGCGATGGGCGTCGCGCCGTGCTCCATGACCAGCCGAATAAACCGGGAGGACAAGAGCGCAAACACCTCCCGATTCGAGAAGAAGGTCGGTCCGACCAGCGATACCATGATCTCCATCATGAGGCGAATCGCAGGTTCGTCCGTCTCGGGGAGCGCATGCAGCTCCTGAATCCTGGCATCCAGCTCGCGCTTGGCTTGACGAATCTCTCTTTGCACGACGGCCTTGCCAGGCGAGGTCGACAGCCGCATGCCTGCCTCTCGCAGCGTCGCGCAGCCTAGCTCGATCGCTTGCGCGTATTTGCCGATATTGCTGTACTGATCGATCTTGAGCTTCACCACCTGAGCGCGCTGCAGCCAGCAGCCGGCCCTCTGTATCAGCTCGTCCAGCCTCGCCTCCGCCTGCTCGTAATACGTACACAAGTACTCGCACTCCGCAGCCCGCAGATGCAATTGAAACGTGAACGCGTTATCGGCGCTCCAATAGTCATCAGGCAAGCATTCTAACGCCCGACGATAATAGGAAAGCGCTTCCGAATACGCCGACGATTGCATCGCTTTGCCGCCTGCCTCTTCGTTAAGCCTGCAGCACAGCTCTCGCTCCGCGGCCGACATGAGCTCCAGCGCTTCATTCAGGTGATTGACCGTATCGAACAATATCGGCTCTCTGTCTGCCGTACGATAGATTTCCAACAAGTATCGGCCTGCCGCCAGGTGAATCGCCGATCGTTCCTGGCGGTTCGAGAGTGAATATGCCGCTTGATGAATGCGGTCATGCGAGAACGCGTAGACACGGCCGACGCTTGCATCGTCCTGGTAGGCCAGCAGCCCGGCTTGGACGGCATCGAATAATTGAACGTCCAACCGGGATTGGGACAGTCCGCTGACCGCGCTCAGAATAGCCCCTGCGAACGAACCGCCGAGACACGCGGCAACGGTTAGCAGTTGCTGCGCATGCGCGGGAAGGCGCTTGATCCTGCCCGTCAAATATTCGATCTGGCCGTCGATGCTCGGAAAAGCCGACAGCGCTTCAAGATTCCATCTCCATTGTCCGGCATTACCCGCCAGGCTGATTATGCCTTCGTCTAGCGCAGTCTGAATCAACTGGTGCAGATAGAGCGGATTGCCGATCGTCTTCGCATACAGTGCATGCGCTAGCGGGAAGCAAGCTTCGTGCTCGCACTGCAGCCTCTCCGATACGATCGTCTGCACATGGCCCATTTCGAGCGGTTCCAGCTGCAGCCGCCGAATCGAATACCCGGCATGCTCGCCCTGGAGCCACTCTTCGAATCGCAGCTCGTTATCGTTCCAATCTTGATCGCGATGCGCGCCCAAGATGAACAAATGCTGGATATCCGGATCGATCAAGAGCGAGCGCAGCAGCGCCAGCGTTGCCCTATCCGCCCATTGGATATCGTCGAAGAACAGGACGAGCGGATGATCGGCCTTCGCGAACGCGCGGACGAACCGGCGGAATACCCATTCGAAGCGGTGATGGGACTTGGCAGCCGGCAGCCGCTCGATCGGCGAGGAATCTCCGAGGAGCAGCCTCGCCTCCGGGATCACTTCCGTTATGACCGAACCGTTCTCTCCGACAGCTTCTCGAATGGTTGCTTTCCACTTGTCCAATACCGCTTCGGGTTCCGTCAGCAGCTGCCTGATCAAGAAGCGGAAGCAGGTTACGAGCGGCGCATACGGATGGCTCGTGCCGTACGGATCGAATTTGCCCCATGCGAATTTGCAGCGGCCCGTTACCGTCGGCTTAAAGGCTTGCATGACGAACGCCGTCTTCCCGATGCCGGGAGGCCCCGCGATCAGGACGAGTTCCGTAGAGCCGAGCGCTGTCCACCGGTAGGCTTGTTGCAATATCGCGAGCTCTTCGCTTCTTCCATGGATCATCATGATCGCGAACACTCCTTGTCTCTTCCGCCTCTAGTATAGTTCACTATTATAGCATATGCCGATTGGCAGAGATGGCGCGGCATTCGGCGTGCTCATGCGCGGAGTCGCGGATGGAGGCTTAGATCCTTCCGCTCGGTCAGCCGCCTCAAGTCGGTTACTCGCCCCTCCGCCCCTATCTGCCGACATGCCGCCACTGCCCAATTGCCAGCAACCTCACCGCAGAAGTCCGTCGGTGTGCGAATAGCCCTGTACGCCTCACGTGTTAGTAACAGTGTAGTTTCCTACAACTATTTTCCAGTCGCAAGGCAGTTTCGAGCGAATAAGTGCATTTCCTGCAACTATTTTTGAGGCTTTCTCGATAATAAGCCATTCCCCGAGAATTAGCGGTACTTTGTTCCACTATTTTTCCGGAACGCGATAATGCCCGAAAATAAGTGTACGATATGCATCTATTCCCGTTCCTCGACCGACAGGCAGCGAATAGCGTGTAGCGCCACGCACGAGAGGCCTCCCGCATGCGCACGCGCTCGCGGGAGGCCTCAATTAAACAATCAACCTCATCCCCATCAATACTTCTGCAGCAGCTCCAGCATCTTGCGGTCGAGCTTATGGCCGTGCCAATCCTCATAGTCGACGTCCCGGCGGCCGGAGTCGAGAATGCCGAATTCGCCGCGGAAATTCCAGATCGCATAACCGATGCCTTCGGACGTCAGCAGCTCCAGCACATCGTTAAGCCAGGCCATTCCTACCGCATGCGAGGTCTCCTTATAGAACCCGCCTTCGCCGCAATGCACGCCGACGCCTTGGCGCATCAGCGCGAGCCACGGCTCGTAGTGGAGGCGCAGCCTCTCCTTATCCCAACGGCCTTCGCCGCCCAGCTCGCCGGGCCATACCGGCTCCGCCCAATCCTGCTTGTTCACCCAGCCGGCCTTATAATGCGAGATGCCGAATGGCGCGTATGCCCGACAGCTCTGGCCGATCCCGAGATCCGCTACCTCCGGCAGCGGTTCGTTGCCGTATGCCATCCCGTCGGCGATGACGAGCCTCTCCGGATCGATGCTCCGAATCGTCTGTACCGAGGACCGCACAACCCGCTCATAATCGCCGCGCGTCATGCCGTCCGCGCTCGGGGCAGGCGGCTCGTTCACGAGATCGAAGCTCAACTTGGAGGAAGCGATGCCCTTGTAGCGCTTGGCGAAAGTCGACCAATGATAGTTGAAGGCATCGAGCGCTTCCTGGTCCTTCCACAGGTCGAACGGCTCCCGGCTGCCGTCGTTCACGCAATAGCCCGGTGCCCGATGCAGGTTGAGGCAGACATGCAAGCCATGCTTGTTCCCGAGCTCGACTGCGCGGTCGACGCGCTCCAGCATCGCCCCCGAGATGCGGAACGGATCCTTATCTTCGATCCAGAATTCATACGTCATCGGGATTCGGACAAAATTGAAGCCCCACTCCGCCATCCAGCGAAAATCTTCCTCCCTGAAGCTCGCATCGAAGTTCGTCATGAACATCTCGAGCAAGTTGAAGCCTCGCCATCTCGGCAAGCGATTCTGCACCCTAACCATCCCCCTCGAAGTATCGCGATCAATGCGCAATTAAGCCTACTGTATGCTTTTATCGCGAGGAATGGAAGACAATATCTGTTAACGCTTTCATCGATATCGAGTCCGAGCAGCGTCAGTCGCGGGCTGCCGCATGCTCCGCTCTCAATCGAACGGTAATGGAGGTGCCTTCACCCGGCTTCGACACGATGCCAAGGCCATATTCCCTGCCGGCGTACAGCTTGATCCGCTCATTCACGTTGTATAGCCCGTAGGAACTTCCGTTGCCTGCCGGATCGCCCGCTCCGATGCGCTCCTCCGTAAGCAGACGGCGAGTCAGCTCCTCGTCCATGCCGATGCCGTTGTCCGCGATGACGAAGACGAGATCGCCTCGGTCGAGCTCCACCGTAATCTCGATCTTCCCCTTCCGATCCTTCGACTTGCGGATGCCGTGCAGCAGCGCATTCTCCACGATCGGCTGCAGGATCAGCTTGGGCATGCGATACCCCTCCAGCTCCTCGCCTGACGCTACCCGAAAGTCGAACGAGCCGAGGAACCTGCTCTGCTGGATCTCGAGGTACACCTCAGCCAGTCTCAACTCGTCTGTTACGCTTACGACAGTATTGCCTTTATTCAAGCTCAGTCGAAAGTATTTGGCCAAGCTGTCGATCATCATGCTAATGTCCGTCGCGCCCTTGCCGATGGCTATCCAATTGATCGTATCCAACGTATTGTAGAGGAAGTGCGGATTGATCTGCGCCTGCAGCGCCGACAGTTGAGCTTCGCGCTCGCGAATCTCTGCCGTGTATTTCTCCTCGACAAGCGTCCGGACTTTCAGAATCAGATGGTCGACGCTTCGCTCCAGCATGTGAAAATCGCCGTTTACCGCCGGCAAGTCCTGCAAGCCGTCGATGCTCTCTTTGCCCTCTTTCTCTTCCTTGCGGATGACCGTGATCACGTGGTTCACGCGTCGATTCATGCCGCGCACGATAATTGCCAGCAAGACGAACGGCAAGATCAGGAACAAGGCGACATATTCGATCAACGAGCGCCACTCCGACCGCTTGGTCAGCCGCTGCGTAGCGGGCGACAATTGCGATTCCGTTCCCTGGGCGACCAGCTTCCACCCCGTCGGAGCAAGCGTCGTGTACAACACGTCGCTCTGTTCGTTGCCTAACAGGAGAGACGTCGTTCCTTCCGCTCCCTCGTTCAGCACTTCCATAAGCTGAGGTTCCACAGTCTTGTCGATGCGCGCAGCGTCAGGATGATAGACGATCGCGCCTGCCCGATCCACGATATAGACCGCCGTGCCCGGCGCGAATTGCAAATCCGAGAGAATGTCCGAGACGATGGACTGACGGACGTCGATCATCAGCACGCCGGACACTTTATCATAATCGTCGGGGTCGCGCAGCATGCGGGCGGCAGACAGGATCGTCATCCGGTCCGGTTCGCCAAGGTAAGACTCGCCGTAGACGCCCGTCCATACGATCCCGCCGTTGCCTGCGAGAATGGACGGGTACCAAGGTCTGACCATTAAGCTGTCCAGCGTGAAGAAGTTGATTCTCTCTTCCGCGTACAGCTTGGACTTGTCCACGAACAGCCGTACGCGGAATACGTCCGAGTTCGTCTGTGCCGTCTCGACCAAATACCGCAAATCCTCGATAATCTTGATCTGCGTGCCGATCGACTGATCATTCGACTTCATCGATAGATACGAATGCAGGTTGGCGTTCATGAACGCGGCATCGCTTATATCTTCGATTCGCTCCAGTCGATAGGAGAGATTGCTCCCGGCTTGCTTAAGTGCCTGCTGCATCGTCCGGATGACCTCGCTCCTCAGAATATCCGCGGAACGTTCGTAATAGCCGTACAGGAATATACCGGCAGGTAGGACAATGAGCAATAGATACGCGATCAGCCATGATCGCGGGAACGAGTAACGGCGAATCGCCGCAAGCTGTCGCAGCGGCGATAGAAGACGCATGACCGCGCTCCGGGCTCTACGCATGAGAATCCCGGTACGCGCTAGGCGTGACGCCTGTCATTTTTTTGAACAGCTTCGTGAAATAGCTGGGGTCGGTATATCCGATGGCATAACAGATATCGTAGAACTTGTATTTCGGGTCGCGCAGCAGCTCCTTCGCCTTGGCCACGCGCACATGGGTCAGATATTCGCCGACGGTCTGTCCCGTCTCTTGCTTGAACAGAAGACTGACGTACGTGGAGGACAGATAGACCGCCTTGCCGATATCGGCCACGGTGAGCCCGCCATCGGCATAATGCTCCTCGATATACGCGCGCACTCGCTCTACGACATTCGCCACCTTGCCCGACCTTGTCACCCGGATCCGTTCGCCGACAGCCTCCAGATACGTCTCCATCAGCGCTCGCATATCCTTCAGCGTCTCCTTCTGGTATAGCGCCTCCTTCAGTTCCGCCTCCTCTTCTTCCAGCGCAGCGTCTACCGCTCCCAGTTCCATCAGCAGCTGCCTGGTCGCGAGCACCAGCTGCATGCACAGATTGCGGCCGTACTTCAAGCCGTCCGGCCGGCTGCAGGACATGCTCGCGAATATGATGTCCACGGCCTCCTCGAGCTTGCCTTCATTGCCAGCCTTGAGCGCGGCCATCAGCTTCTCGTTCAGCTCATAATCGTATTGTTTGGCGCCGTTCTCCGGACCGGCGCTTTCCAGGCTATCCATCGTGATGATGCGGTTCTTGCCTAGATACCACTTATAATCGGCCGCTTCGCGAGCTTGCTTGTAAGCCGAAGCCAATCCTGGAAGTCCGCTCGTCATATCGCTGATGCCGATCGTCACGCCGATCTTGAGCCAACGATCCAGATTGGCGCGAAGCTCGCCGGCGAGCGATAGTAACGATTCCGCCGCTTCCGTCACCGAATCGCCGCTTGGCTCCTGCAGCTGCAATACGCCCACGATTTCGCCGGTGCGGTGTTCGAGTGCGTATCCCTGCATATGCATATCCAGCAGCTCTTGGAAGATGTTCCGCGCCGAATACCAGAGCAGCTGGCGGTCGCGTTCCGATCGGCTGGCCAGCACGTCGGCGAGATCGTCCACGGAGACAACCATCACCCAGTAGGAAGCCTCCACGGGCAAGCGCAGTCCCAAGAACGATACTCTTTCAGCCAGTTCCGACTTGGGAGCACCCCCTCCGATCATGGAGAGCAGGAACTTCTCGCGCAAGAGCGGCATGCCTTCCTTCAGTTTAATGAGCAGCTCTTGCCGATGAAGACGCTCAGACCTCTCTGCATCGAGATCGTCGACCACTCGCTTAATGACCGCGGTCAGCTCTTGCAGATTAACCGGCTTGAAGATATAGTCGACCGCGCTGAGCTTCATGGCCGACTTGAGATAATCGGCGTCGTCATGCCCGCTTACGAAAATAATCTTAACGGCCGGAAATTGCTCCGTGACGCGATGCGCCATCGTAATGCCGTCCATATTCAGCATCCGGACATCCGTCAGAATGAGGTCGGGTTGATCGCGGACAACCATCTCGAGCGCAATATCGCCGTCTTCCGCTTCGCCCGCTACTTCAATCCCGTAAGAAGCCCAGTCGAAATACGCGCGCAGGCCGGCTCGAACGGTCGGCTCGTCGTCTACGATAAGCAATCGATACATGGTCCGCCATCTCCCCTCTTCGCCGTTACCGTCCTATCAGTCTGGCATCTTGCTTCGCAAGCTCGGCTTGCACTTTATGAATGTCGACGTTGCGCACGGTCACGCCGTCATCGAGCGAGATCGCGGCCGCAATTCCCGCCGCTTGACCAAGCGCGTAACAGGTCGCTTGGACGCGCATGGAGGACATGGCGACATGCGTCGCGGAGATCGACCGGCCGGCAACGAGCAGGTTGTCGATATCGCCTGCGGGCACCATCGTGCGATACGGAATATCGTAACCGTCTACGCGGCGTTCATCGGTAGTCTTGCCCGCATCCGGACTATGGATATCGATCTCGTAATTGGTCTGAGCGACCGCATCCGCAAATCGCGTGCCGCTGACGACATCCTGCTCGGTCAGCGTATACAGCCCTTCGATCTGATTGGTCTCCCTGACGCCGGTCTGCGGCGCGATATGCGCGATTGCGTAAGTCTCGAAGCCCGTTCGCTGCAAATAATGCGCGATCGAGAACACCTGCTTCAGCGCCTCGGTCTCCGCGTAATTGACTTGCTCCATGTCGGCACCGTTCGCCTTGACGCGCGACATATTGATGAGCAGAACGCCATCGTCGCGCTGCTTCCAATAGAGTCTGCGCCCTTGCGGCAGATCGGATACCTCCTCGTAATAATAACATCCCTCCGGAAGAATCTTCTCAACGGGCTTGCCCGTATCCTGCATCGTAAACATTAGCGTCATCGGCTGCGTAAGTCCGTCCGATTCGCGGCCGCTGCGGTAAGGGACGCCGGCGTCGATGGCTACGCGCGCGTCGCCCGTGCAATCGATCACGACATCGCCTTCGAATGCCCGGAGCCCTTCGCGCGTGGACACGATGACCGCGGCGATCCCGCTATCCCCTTGAATCGTGCCGACGAATTCGCAGTGGAAATAGACCGACACGCCTTCCTTCTTCATCTTATCGTTCAAATATTGGCGAAGCAAGAATGGCGAATATTGCGGTGCGGTCGACTCGTCATGGCCCGCCGGCAAGTAGTCTGACAGCATCTCCTTGACGATCTCGCGGTAGATGCCGGTGACGTTGCCGACAGGCATGAACACGCTGACGTTGGCAAGCGTCCCCATCCCGCCGAGCTGCGCCGACTTCTCCAGCAGGATGACCTGCTTGCCTAGTCTGGCCGCGCCGATCGCCGCCGCCGTTCCTGCCGGTCCGCCGCCGATTACGATAACGTCCGCCTTGGCATGGGTTTTCACCTGACGTCCGAATGCATACGCTGATTGCTTCATGTTGATCTCTCCCTTGAATAGATAGGGGCGGCGAGCCCGATCAGGATCACCGCCGCATATCCTGTTTTATTTGATCGTAGCGTACCAATCGTTAATTTCATTGGATGCCGCTTCGCCGCCGGCCGACATGAACTTGGATTGGAACTCGGTCAAGCCATCGATGGACTCCGCGCCGGCGATCAGTTTCACCGTATAGTCTCCGACCATCGTATTCAATTGCTGATTCGACTTCGAATATTGCTGCATGTACGGAGCGAGACCCAACATGTTTTTGATTTTAACTTCGGCCGGCTGTTCGTTATTCAGGAAGTTGAACGCTTCGAACATGACCGGATTTTTGCGAACGCGCGCTTGCCAGTACTTTGGATAGTTTTCTTCATCCGTGCCTGCCATGTAGTTGTTCGCCAGATTGCGCTCATCCGTGAAGATCGGCTGGATCGGCTCATAGGCGCCGTCGACGACTTGATAGTGCGTGCCTTCCACGCCGATCGCCATATTTTTGAACGTTTCCGCCTCGAGGCTCGCATTGATCCACTTGACCGCATCCTCCGGATTCTTCGAGGCTTTCGGAATATAGGTCAGACGGTCGAAGCCGGCGTTAGCGGCGAAGCCCGCTTCGCCATTAGGCCCTTTGAGCGCCGGCACGAATGCGAATGTCGCCTCCGGCTTGGTCTTCGCAAGCGAGTCCGAGATGGCCGGAATGTCCGCCCAGTGTACGACGATAGCCCCTGCCACGCCGCTCGCGAATTTCTCCTTGGCCGTCGCGTCCTTGTTGGCCACGAACTCGCGGTCGATGAGCCCTTGCTCGTAGAGGCTGCCTACGTAGGCGACATAGTCCTTGTACGCCGGGTCCATGACGCGCGGCACGAGCTTGCCGTCCACGTCGTTCCACGTATTCGCGATGCCGAACGCTCCGACGAGGTTATCGATCATCGATTGGTCGCCTTTGATCGTCAGCGGAACGTTGCGGTCGCCGTTGCCGCCCGGATCTTTCTCCTTGAATTGCGTCAGCGCGTTCGTCAACTCATCGGTCGTCGTCGGCATGGGCAAGCCCAATTCTTCGAGCCAGTCCGTGCGAATCAGGATGGAGCTGTTGATCTCGTAGGTGACGGTTGTCGGTATCGCATACAGCTTGCCGTTCACTTTAAGCGCTTCCAACGATTCCGGCTTGATGACCGCTTTAATATTGGGGCCGAATTCATCGATAAGCGGCGTCAGATCGACGAGCGCGCCCTTCTGCGCATAATCCGAGTACAAGGCCATGTCGCTGTATGAGGTGACGATATCGTACGCCTCGCCGGAGGACATGATCAGGTTAAGCTTCTCCGCCCATTTATCTTGAGGCAGCATGTCGTACTGCATCTTGTAGCCCGTTCTTTCTTCGAGCAGCTTGGCAACCGGGTATTCGTTGTAGTCATCGTTCTGCCATACGTTCAGCCGTTTGAGGACCGGCTTCGCGGCTTCCGGCGCGACCGCCGATTCGCTGCCCGCGTTCGTTCCGTTGCCTGAACCTTCGTTGTTCTTGCCGTTGCTGCCGGAACAAGCGGCCAGCGTACCGGCCAGCAGCGCAGAGATAGCCAAGACGAACATCAACTTGAATGCTCTTTGCATGATAAGACCCTCCTATATGTCGTATTATACCTATCATTAATTTTCCTACGCCATTCGATGACGGTGCAATTCTCCGGTACCAGAAGTCTTGCCGCCAGCGTGCATCGAGATTGAAGGAAAAGTTAATGCCCTTCGGCGTCTTGCATGCCATGGCATGGGTTGGCTTGGTGCGGCTAGGTGTATCGTGCCGCGGCTGCCATCACCCTTTTACGGAGCCGATCAGCACGCCCTTGATAAAATGTTTTTGCAAGAACGGGTAGACGAGCAAAATCGGTACTGTGGACGCAATGACCGTTGCCGATCGGACGCCCTCCGCCGGCACGTTCATGAGATCGTCGGCCGACTTGTCGAGTGCCGACGACGTATCCGCGTTCATGACGATGTCTTGAAGATACAATTGCAGCGGCTTGAGCGACGAGCTGTTGATGTACAGCATCGGATTGAAGTAATCGTTCCAATAATGGACGGCGTAGAACAGTCCGATCGTCGCAAGAACAGGACCGCTCAGCGGCAAAATGATCCGAAACAGAATCGTCAGGTTGCCCGCGCCTTCGATCCTTGCGGATTCCTCCAGACTAGCAGGCAGGCTCTCAAAGTAGCTCTTGATGACCAGCATATTGAACACGCTGATGAGCGCGGGAAGAATGAGCGATCCCAAATGGTTGATGAGCCCCAGCTCGCGAACAAGCAGATAGTTCGGAATGATGCCCCCGTTAAACATCATGGTGAAGATGAACAACACGATGATGATGCCCATGCCGGGAAGCTCGCGCTTCGACAGCGGGTATGCGGTCAATGCGGTGACGAGCAGCGACGCGAAGGTACCTATGACCGTCACCAGTATCGATATCCACAGCGCGTTCAGAAACCGGCTGTTCGTGACGACGAATTTCATCGTATCGAGCTGGAAGCCGACCGGGAAGATTCCGACCTGCCCCGACAAGATGGCCCACTCCTCGCTGACCGACTTGGCGAATACGTTCACGAACGGGAGCAGCGTAGCAAGCCCCATCGCGATCAGGACGACATAGATGGTGCTGTCCAGTAAGTAATCATTAGCGGTTCTCCTCTTCATTGTCGTCCCTCCTACCAGATGCTGCGATTCAAGAATTTGCGGCTAAGCATATTGCCGATAACGATCAACAGGAAGCCTACCGCGGAGTTGAACAGCCCCACCGCCGTACTGAAGCTGTAATCCTGCTGGCCGAGACCCATTCGGTACACGTAGGTACCGATAACGTCACCGGTCTCATACACTAACGGATTGTACATGGTCAGAATCTGCTCCGTCCCCGCCTCCAGCAGACTGCCGATACGCAGGATGAACATCAGGACGATGGTAGGCAGCATGCCCGGCAGCGAGATGGACCACATTTGCCTGATCCGCCCCGCCCCGTCGATGGCCGCGGCTTCGTATTGCTCCTGCTCGATACCCGCTATCGCAGCGATGAAGACGATCGCGTTCCAACCGATTTCCTTCCAGCCGGCCGTGAAGACGACCAGGCTGCGGAACAAGCCGTTATCGGTGAAGAACGAGATCGGCTCGCCTCCGAATGAACGAATGACTTCGTTCACGATGCCGCCGCTCGGCGACAGGATGTTCAGGAACAGCCCCGAGATGATGACCCAGGAGAGAAAATGCGGCAAATAGATGATCGTCTGAATCGTTCGCTTGAAGAACATGCGCCTCACTTCGTTAAGCATGAGCGCGATCACGATCGGAATCGGGAATAGCAGCGTGATTTTGTATAAACTGATGAGCAGCGTATTGATCAGTACCTGCAAGAATTCATCCGAATGCAGCAGCCGCTCGAACTGCGCCGTCCCTACCCATTCGCTGCCGGATATGCCGCCGAAGATGTTAAACTCCTGGAAGGCGATGACGATGCCGTACATCGGCGTGTATTTGAACAACAGCAAGAACACAAGGCCCGGCAATAGCAGCATGTACATGTCGAGGTTGCCTCGAATCAATCTCCGGCGCCGGCCGCCGCCCCCCGGGAGCGCGGTTTCTCTTTCGCTAGGTTTGCTCACGTTCTCCACCTACTCTTCTCTGTCTTGAGTCTTATTGTAGGGGAGGCGGACGACGCGGAGTAGCGGTCGATCCTTTTATTTCTGGTCTTATCCGACACAGTTCATGCCACAGCCAAAAAAAAAAACATCTCCAACGCGGAGATGTTCCTAAGGACGTTATATATGGATATGGATTCATGGATTCACGGCTGCAGCGCACCCATCACCATCGCCTCGAACTCCTGCGGCTCGACCGCATGGTTATAGATGCCTAAGAAAGCTTGCGTCAGCTCGGGGCTCGCCGCGATCGCATGGTTGACGAACCGCTGCTGTTCGGTGAACGGAGCGTTCTTCGTGAATTGGCATGCCATGTGGAATCGCGACATCATCAATGCCTCCATCTCCGCCTGGTAAGCGCGCGCCATCTCGGGCCAGCTCGCATCCCAATCGTCGAACCGCTTCAGCACGTTCGTGAGGATTCCTGCGCTGTACAGCGCATTCTGCATCCCCTGGCCGACAGCCGGGTCCTTGAACGAGAAAGCATCGCCCGTGAGCGCCCAGCCCTCTCCCATCCCTTGGTACCAATCGTTATCGTAGCCGCGCAGACCGCGAACCTGACCGACAAGCGCGGCACCGCGCATCCGCTCCGGCAGCGATGAAGCGGAGAGACTCTCCTCGATGACCTCGCGCATTGCCGCTTCCGGGTCGTCCATGAAGCGGATTTTCCGCCGTTGATCCTCCAGCGGGAACATCACGCCGACGACGTATAACCGGTCATTGGTAGGGAATACGATTCCGATCGTATCCGCGATCTTGTACAGCTCGACGTGAAGCTCACCCTCCTGCCGAAAATCGCTGAAGTAGCCTACATAGGACGCATAGTCGGTCGGCACGCACATCAGGCGCTCGCTGTTCACCAGCCCTCGCAACGTGGAATTGCGCCCGTCCGCCCCGACGACAAGGCGCGCGGTATATTGTTCGACCTGGCCGTCGCCGCCCCGCCGCACGCCTCGAATCCCCGTTACTCTGCTGCCCTGACGGGTGACGTCCATGACGCGGAAGCCCTCGATTGCCGTTACGCCGGGCTGCGCGGATGCATGCTCCAGCAGCAGCGCGTCCAGGTGGACACGCCTGATGCAGAGGCATTCCGATTCCCCGTCCACCTCCGGAAAATGTCCATCCAGCACCGCATCGTCGAATTGAATGACCGCACGACGATAGAGCGGCGCTCCGGTCTCCAGCAGACGATCCAGCACCCCCATCCTTCTGAGCATCGCCAAGGAATTGCCGAAGAAGTTATGCGTCGACAGCGTATCGCTCGGGAACTCGCTCTTATCGAGCAGCAATACCGAATAGCCTGCTCGCGACAGCTCATAGGCTAACGATGATCCCGCGACACGCGCTCCGACGACGATAACATCATAGTGATTGGACATGGTTAACATCCTCTCCTCATCTTGATGTCAATCATCATACGTGCGGCGCTGTCCCGGCCGCAAGAGTCATCGTCCCGAGCAGTCGGGAAGTTCGGTCGGGAAGGAGGAGAGGCTGTGCGCTGCCAGCATGAGACGGCACTATGCCGCTCGGTATGCGCCATGGTATACTTCGACACGAGGGCACGAAGCCATAGATCTCTCGCTTATCCATGAGAATGAGAAACGAGGTGCGCGATATGTTGCAAACGGTTACAGGATTGATCGGCGCCGAGCAGGCAGGATGCATGCTGGTGCATGAGCACGTGTTGGTGGGATTCGTAGAGGATGGCAGACTGACGCCTGACCTGTATGACCGTGACGAAGTGGTCAGTGCCATTGCTCCGCTTCTGCTGCAGCTGAAGGAAGCAGGATGCAGCACCATGGTCGACTGCGCGCCGGAATATTTGGGCCGGGACCCTTACATCCTTCGGCAATTGTCGGAGCTGACGGGTATGCGTCTCGTCGCCAACACCGGTTTCTATAAGAAGCCGTACTTGCCCGCATTCGTCTATGATATGTCCGAACGGGACTTGGCCGATCTATGGAAGCGGGAAGCCGAGCATGGGATCGGAGAGAGCGGCGTATATCCCGGGTTTATCAAGATCGCGCTCAATGACGGTTCCTCTATCGATGCCATTCAGCTGAAAATACTGCGTGCCGCCATGCGCGCGTCGCTCGATACGGGCCTTCCGATCCAATGCCATACGATAGGCTCCGACGTCGCGATGCATGCGCATGACGTGATGAAGCAGGCACGGTTCGACCAGGAACGGTTCATTTGGGTGCACGCGCAGACGTTCCAGGACGACGACGTCTACCTGCGGCTAGCGGATGAAGGCGGATGGCTATCGATCGATTCCATCAGCATGAAGCACTATCGGGAGCAGGCGGATCTGCTGCTCCGCATGCATCGCCTAGGCATCGGCGACCGCATCTTATTGTCTCAAGATACCGGCTGGTACAACGTCGGTCAGCCGGGCGGCGGCGAAATCCATCCGTATCATCGCCTGTTCACCGACTTTCTCCCCGCCGCCACGGCCGACGGCGTGGATGCGGCATGGCTGCAGCAGTGCGTGACGAGCCATGCCTTCCGTGCGATGAGCCGGCGCGGTTGATACCGCGCTGCTTCAGATGAGTTCCCTTCTCTTATGCAAGTACACGTATAAGATGAGTCCAGTTATAGCGCATAATGCCGCACATAGCCCGATGAACCCGTATCCGGCTTGCAGTCCGCGGAACAGGCCTGTCGGCGAAGCTTCGCCGGCCATCCGTTTGACGATTTCCGTGATTCCGCCGATGAGGTAATTGCCGACCACGCTGCCGAGTCCCATCAACGTCACCGTGAACGTGATCGCGGTATCGCTATCCCTCGGATACCGCTTCGCGATAAAAGCCATGACGGTAGGATAAATCATCGCAATGCCTATGCCGGCAGCGGCAAACAAGAACGCGGCACGTTCGCCGCCTAGTATTGCGACAAAGGTACATATTGCAGAAAACCCTGAGAAAATAATGAGCGACAGCACAAAGCCTATCCGATCCGTCAGGGGTCCAAGGAGAATCCGCGCGAGCGCGAAGCACAAGAAGAACATCGCTAACATCCCAGAAGCATTCACGGTATCCCAGCCATAAGCTTTCTCAAGGAAATTAACGAGCCAACCGCCGACGGCCAGCTCCGATACGACGCCGAACGTCAGCACGAGTACCACTAACCAAAGTACGCGGTCTTGCAGAAACACCCGAATGGATATCCGGTCTTCTTGCGCGATGCCGTCTCCCGGGAACGTACTGAACAACGTCATAACAATCGGGATGACGGATAACAGCAGCATCACGAGATACATGCCGCGCCAATCCAGCGTGTGTCCGGCAATTGTCACCTGCATCAGACCTGTTGCGATCAGCGGAGCGACAGTTGAGCTCAAGCCATAGAAACCATGCGTCAGGTTCATCATCGTTCCCGTGTTTCTGACGAATATCCGGGCACTTAGAATGGCGAGTCCGATCTCCAGCATCCCGTTCCCGATATACATCAAGAAGTACGATGCCGAGAAGATCGGGTAATTATGGGAGAAATAGATGAGGACGCCGGATACGGCCATAGAAGCGAACGCCGCAACGCTCACCCATTTTATCCCCCAAATTTTGACCAGATAAGCGGTAAACGAGCAAGCGATCAAATATCCTAAGGCGTTCAATGCTAGCAAAGTACCGAGCTGCGACTCGCTCAGCATAAAATCGAATTGAATGCGCGGTATTGCCGGTCCTTTAATATTTTCCGAAAATCCGAAAATGACGAATCCGATAAAGATGACTGCCAGCTGCATCGCGTAAATTTTGTTGAATCTGCCTAACCTTTTTCCCACGTTGTATGACTCCTATCTTGTTGTCTCTGCGTTCACGCGCCCGAAACCTCATTATAAACCAACTTGACTCTAGACGCTCCTATATATTCTTGTCGGCATGACGGTGCATTTTCATTGTACGCCTGCAACATTCGGGCTTGGCATCCGTCTTGTGATTAGGAAGGTTCAAGGAAGGGATGATTGGTCCGGTATGGCGACAAGATGGAGGCTCGCGCTGGCAATTCTGATGTGCATTGCGATGTGCGTGCCGGCAGCGGCAGAGGTCAGGGCTGAGACGCAGCGAACGTACGACGGCACAAGCCGAGAAGAGCAGCAGAAAGGACTAGACTATGTCAACGGCATTCGTAAAGAGATGGGATTGGATGAATTGACGCTCGACCCGTCGCTGGCCGAAGCGGCAATCCGCCATGCCAAGTATGCCAATGCGCATTATAACCGGGACGATCAACGGGATTTTGCCGCAGAAGAATACGGACTAGCGCATTACAGCGGGTCATCGCCGGCGGAGAGGGCAGCGTCGGCCGGGTACAAGGGCGAGGCGGACATTCGGGAAACGATCGTTCTGGAATACCAGCCCTATGAAGGGTTCGACATGGCCGTGAATATGCGGACGATGTCACTGTTCCATGACGCCCGCGAAATCATCACCAACCCGAACGCGACGGCCATCGGCATCGCGAGGGTGGGAAAAGCGACCGTCATGGTCGGCGCTATCCAACGGACGGATTCCAAGGCGCCGGTGACCATCGGCCATTACCCGTATGACGGAATGGCCGAAGCGAATATCGGATTCTACGACCCTCAAGATATGTCGAGCTTCGAGGGCATGACGATCACCGTCCATGCCGACCGAACCGGAGCAGACGATATCCGGGCGTCATTGGAACGGCAGGCTGGAGAACGGCGGATCGTCATTCCCCTGACGGCGGAGAAGATGAAGCGCGGCGATGGCTACGTGCTGACAGCGCAGCGGCTGCTGCGAGGGGACGCGGAGTACAAGGCGCACGTATCGCTTAAAGTCGGCGGCGAATGGATCGAGAAAGAGTGGACGTTCCGCACGGTTCCGTTTACGTATACGTTGTCCATCGACGACGTCGGCATCGACTCGCCGCCATTCTACACGGTTGACGGCAGACTGACCGCGCCGATGCGGTTCCTGTTCGAACGGTTCGGTGCCCGCGTCGATTGGAATGCCGAGACGCAGACGATAACCGCATATCGAGGCGATCTGAGCCTGACGATGACGATCGGATCGAAGACAGCTCTCGTGAACGGGGAAGCCGTCCCGCTGAACCTGCCGCCGTATATGTCCATCTATACGACGTACGTTCCTATCCGGTTCGTGGCGGAAACGTTCGGCTATGATGCGGTGTACGACGAGGCCAGACATAGCGTCGATATTTGGACCGGCGAATTGGACGCGGTATAAGTCATGTCCTGCAGGCAAAGGGGGTATCCCTCCAATCATCGTGGATGATTGGAGGGATACCCCCTTATTTCCATATACCTAATTCGACTAAGGCTTAACGAATCGTTCCCCTTCGTCAACCGTTGTCTCGAAGGCGTGATCCAAGGTTGCTTCAAGAATATGACCGATCGCCCAATGTTCCGCAGGGACGTCGGTCCAATGGTATCGGTCTACGCCCATCAACGGTCCGCGACCCATCACCCGATTGATCAGGACGACTGCTTCCGCCCTTGTGATGCCTCGATTCGGCTGGAAAGTGCCATCCTCATACCCGGTGATCCAGCCTGCAAGCTCCAACATCCGGATCGAGGCGGACGCCCAATGTCCGTTCGCATCCATCCATTTGGTTACGCGGCCGTCATCGGTGAGCGCGGCCTGCTGCAATCTTGCGATGATCGTTGCCGTCTCTGCCCTCGTAACGGCATCGTCAGGACGGAATTCCCCATCCGTGCCGCCGATCATGACGCCGGCTGAAGTGACGTTGGCAATCGCTTCCTCTGCCCAGTGTCCCTGTACATCGCGATAGGCGACTGTGTTCTGCGCATCATTCTTGGATAAAGTCATTATTCGGCTCATGATCGCAGCCATCTCCGCCCGAGTAATCGTACGGTTCGGCTGGAAAGTGCCGTTCGGATAACCGTTCATATAGGCGGCATGCGAATCGGATTCTGAAGCCTGCAATTCGGCTGCATATGCTTCCCAATTCTCCATGTACACCATTGTGAACGTACTGAACTTGTCGATGTCGAACTCGATACCCGTTAGCTCATCCGCATAGTTCACGACAGTCCCCTTCACCAATTCCTTCGTTCCGTCGTCATGCTCGATGAAGATGACAAGGTTATCGAGGATGTGCTGCCGATCCTCGGCATCGGCCGGCAAAGCATCGCGGAGAGGAAGCACGAGCGATACAGGCTTGCTCTCCATATTCGTCTCAATGACCATCGGACGTCCCAGGATGCGAATCGATTTGTCTCCCGCGGCTTCCCGAACAATCTGTTCCTGCTTCGCCCGCTGTTCGACTTCATCCTTTACCGACTGTGTCTTGATCGGCACGACGCGGAAGAAGAGGTCTTCACCCCATTCCTGCATCGAGGCGTTCGGCACGACGATGCGCACATTGTTCGTAAAGATTTCCAGATCGCTCTTTCCGCCCGCCAATGCATCGATTGCCGATTGCGGGACTTTCACGGTGACTTCGCTTACTTGGTCTCTATTATCCGGAATGATGATTCTGGCAAGCGTAAGCCCCTGCTTGAGAAGAGCATCGATCGTTTCTCTCGCCCGCTCTTCCGTGAAGGTCACCTCATCCGTCATTTTACCGTTCGCATTCGTCGTACGTACAATCACTGTACGGGATACGACCGCGCCGCTTCCGACGCCTCCCGTCTCGATGTCGACCGTAATTTCCTCCCGGCTTAGACCGTTGCCAGAACCGCTGCTGGATGGCGGATCGGTGACAATTACGGTTATTGCCGACGTGACGCTTGCACCTTCAGCATCCGTAGCCGTTACGTTAATCGCATGCGTGCCGGTGCGCGTCGGGCGCAGCGTCAGGGACTCTGCCGAGATTCCCTCGATCTCCATATCGCCGTCAGGAGCTGTAGCAGCCGTAACAGTCAAGCTGTCGTCCTCAACGTCCGTGAATAGACCGCTAATGTCGATCGTGAACGATTGGCCGCGACGAACGCGCTGATCGTCAATCGGTCTTGCAACAATCGGCGCGTCATTCACCGCTGCGATGTCGAGCGTCACCTCTGCCGGATCGACTGAGTAGGCTGTTCCGTCATAGCCCTTCCACTGGAATCCGTCAAGCCCATTCCAATTCTCATTCGGCGTATAAGCGAGTTCATTCAACTCCGCGGAATCGATGGCTTGTCCCGCAGTCACCGCAGTGCCGCTATGCGTCAATGTACCGTTGGTCGGCAGCGATACGATTCGTATGCCCTGCAGCGCATCGCCGTCCGCATCCGTGAAATGGTTCTCGAAGTCCCCAGCAATCAGCGAGAGCATCGTATCTTCCGTGCCTGCCGCAGAAAAATCATGTACGGTAATTTCATCATTCACCGCGTCGATTACGAGCTTGAATACGCTTGTGTTCGATGCATATTCGCCATCGGAACCGCTCCATTCGAATGATACTTCGCCATTCCATTCAGCCGCAGGCTCGTAAACGATATTCGTCCAGTCAAAGGCATAGACTGCTTGATTCACGCTCATTGGAACGCCGCTGACGGTTAGCGTGCCAGCCACCGGCAGCTTATGAATGCGGATATTGTGAAGGCTGTCGCCTTCCGCGTCATGGAAAAGCGCTTCAAAATCCGGCAACGCGATCGTAATAAGCTCATCCTCACTAGCAGTTGCGGCACCGTCATCCACTGTCGGCGCGTCGTTGACGGCATGGATGAGAATGACGAATGTATCGCTTGCTTGACTTGCGCCATCCGTGACGGTGACGGTAATGACAACTTCGCCGTTCCGATCTCGGGCAGGCGTCACTTGAATCGTTCGATTCATGCCATCGCCGGACAAGACGATTCCGCTTAATGGAACAACCTCATTGTCGTCGGCCACAGCCGTTACGATCAGTTCCGAGGCATCATTGTCCGGGTCTCCTACCGTGAAGGCAATCGAAGCCGTTGCGCCGTCTTCATCGATGGCTTGGTCGGCAATATCGCTGATGGTCGGCGCGTCGTTCACCGCACCGATCGTAATCGTGACAGTGGCGGCGACAGACGCGTTAACGCCGTCATTAGCCTCGTATGTGAAGCTGTCCGTTCCCGTATATTCGGCATCGGGCGTGTAAGTGAACGAACCGTCCGCTTCCAGCGTCAGCGTTCCGTGCGCCGGGTCCGTCAGCTTGGTTGCCGTCAGAGCCGCATGCTCGCTGTCCGTATCGTTCTTGAGTACGCCGTCCGCGGCAATGACGGTCAGGGTCTGCTCCTCGTCAACCTGATAGCTGTCATCGGCAGCTATCGGCGCTTCATTCATGTTCGTGACCGTCACCGTGATCGTCTGCGTCGTTGCATGCGTGCCGTCCGTCGCCGTGACTTCTACGATATACGCGTTATTCGTGTCTGCATCGGCAGGCGCTTCGTAATCCGGCGCTGCTTGGAACGTCAATGCTCCGCTCGTCGCATCGATGCTGAACAACAGCTCATCCGCTCCGCCGCTAATCGCGTACGTCGGAGTGTCGCCGTCCGCATCGCTTGCCGCAACCGTCGTCACCGCTGCCGTTCCCTCGGCAATGCTTACGCCAGCTGTCGTACCGCCGCCGTTCGACGCGATAGCCGGCGCGTTGTCGTTCACGTTCGTTACGGTAACGGTAATCGTCTGCGAATCCGCAAGATTGCCCGTGCCATCGTCGGTTACCGTGACTTCTACGAGATACGTGTTATTCGCATCCGCGTCCGTTGGCGATTCGAAGTCCGGCGCAGACTGGAATGTCAACGCGCCGCTTGTCGCATCGATGCTGAACAGCAGCTCATCCGCTCCGCCGCTGATCGAATACGTCAGTTCGTCCAGGTCGGAATCCGTCGCCGTAACCGTCGTCACTGCCGTACCATTCTCCCCTACGTTCACCGCAGCCGTTGCTCCGCCTCCATCGGAGGTGATCGCGGGCGCTTCATTCACGTTCGTGACCGTCACCGTGATCGTCTGCGTCGTTGCATGCGTGCCGTCCGTCGCCGTGACTTCTACGATATACGCGTTGTTCGTGTCTGCATCGGCAGGCGCTTCGTAATCCGGCGCTGCTTGGAACGTCAATGCTCCGCTCGTCGCATCGATGCTGAACAGCAGCTCATCCGCTCCGCCGCTAATCGCGTACGTCGGAGTGTCGCCGTCCGCATCGCTTGCCGCAACCGTCGTCACCGCTGCCGTTCCCTCGGCAATGCTTACGCCAGCTGTCGTACCGCCGCCATCCGACGTGATAGCCGGCGCGTTGTCGTTCACGTTCGTTACGGTCACCGTAATCGTCTGCTGCGTTGTATGGTTAGAGGCTTCGCCGTCATCGGCTTGCACCGCAATGCTATAGCTTGCCGTAGTCTCATAATCCAGCTCGTCCGCATCTAGCACAGTTAGTTCGCCCGTAGCTGCATCGATTTTGAATGGTCCATCACCATCGGAATCCGTATCGGTATTTCCGGACGCAATGCTATACGATATATGCTCATCTGCACTTCCGCCGTTCCCGTCATTCGCGTTCACGTCGCCAACGATAGCGCCAACGGATGCATTTTCGGCAATCGAGAAAGGCCCGTAAACCGTAAACACCGGTGCCGTATTCGCCGCCGTTGTTGCCGCTACGCTGTCGTATGCCGCAATGTTATCGTCCTCGTCCTGCACCAGCACATTGAAGTAATACTGCGTGCCCGGAGCCAGGCCTTCCACGGTATTGCTCGTTACGCCTGCGCTCCAATCCAGTGCCGTCGTACCATTGCTCTCCGCGTCACTCGCCGAGTCGATATTATTCGATGTCGAGTACACAAGTTTATACTGCAGGCTGCTTGGCGCAGTCGCGTCATCGGTTGCCGCAGTCCAGCTAACGTCCACGCTCTTATAAGCGATGTTGGACGTACTGATCGTGCCGCTGCTGCCCGGAGCAGGGATGACAGATTCCCACTCCGCATAGAGCGTCGTATTGCCGGCAATCGAGAAAGTCTCTCCCGGTGCATAAGAAGTCCCGTTTCCGTCCTCCTGCGTGTTCCATCCTACAAACTTGTAATCCGTCCGAGTAAGGCTGCCCGAATTGGTAAGCGTCGTGACCGTATCGCCGGATTCGTAGGCATTACCGTCCGCAGGTATGCTTCCCGAGGTTGCATGGTTAGCGTCGTAGGTTACCGAGTATGTCATGTTAGCTGGTGCTGCTATCCCGTATTCGAACGTATTGGAGGTCATATCATAATACTCGTCGTAGGTCAGCGCCCATCCGCCGTCCACGTTCGAAGTGATCTCCGGGTTCGCCAGTAGCCAGCCTGGCGTGCTTGGGGCAATACCCGAATCTGTTGGGGCAATCAAGACCTCACCGGTTGTAGCGGAAATTTCGGCTATGTCGAACCCGCCGCTCGCATTTAGCATAACGATCGCGATATTGTCGCCTATCTTCGCCCAGGAAACAGAGTTATATCCATTCGATTGGTTGACGGCACCCGTTTTTACCGTTTCTGCATGGTACGTCTTCGTTCCCCCGCCTGTTCCCGTAACATTTACAGATCTCGTCGCACCGGTAACCGGTGTTCCGTCATTGTTGAGAATCGTATACTCCCAACCATTCGCATACACATAGTTGATCGTAGCGAACCGGTCGCCATCCAGCGCAATCAGTTCAAATCGGCTGGTAGCAGGGGTCCAATTCACGCGCAGATGAGGATAGCCGTTCGCAAAGGTTGACGGATTGCCCGCGCTGTCGAATTTATACAGCATATCCCCTAATGGCGTATAGGAAGAACCGACATATACATACGTAAAATCTTCCACCACGATGCTGCCGTCCGACAGTTCGATGATTCTCGCCCTTGGATCGTGAAACCACAGCTTTGCGCTTGGCTCTAGTGCTGTCGATATGAATTGCGAGTTGTTACCGAATGAAGTCTCGGCCGTCTTCGTATACGTTCCGCCGCTCTCGCTGAATATGAACAACCAGTTGTTGGAGACAGTTGTCTGATCCGAGAGTACGACCGCGAAACCTCCCGAGGACAATCCGGTAACGCGGATCTCGGATGCGCCTGCATTGCTGATCGGCTTGTGTCTGTTTCCAGGCGACCCTGACGGCGCACCGTTGTTGTCGAAGGTTTCATAGTACGCACCGAGATAGTCCCCTGCTTCGTCTGTTACGGACCATGCGACGACAAATCCGCCGTTACTCAAAGGCGCGATATGGGCATCATATACGGAATAGTCCCCGGAGCCTAACTCTGTCGCATCCACTGTCGCAACCAAATGTTTGGCAGCGTCGTACACCAGAACTTTGCCGGTGTATACAGGTGGCGGCTCCCAATTGATTGGATCCCCTCCATGCTGGTCGATATATAACACCGCCTTGCCCCCGTTCGACAATTGCGCGATGCCGGCATTAATATCGTACCGCATCGGATCATTCGCTCCCGAAATGATCGTCGGAGCAATCGCGGCATGCGCGGCTGTCGGGAATGCAACGTTTAATGAAAAAAAGACCATTAGTGCTGCAAGAACCGTAGCTGTCGTCCTCTTCCATCTCTTCCGAGTCCACCGATCGTTCATCTGCAACCTCCTATAATACGAGTCTAATAGAGCCCAGAGATTAACCTTCCATACCTAACTATTAGTTACTATTTTCAAACATTCGACAAAATTCGCCCTTTCCCTCTACTACTATATCACTATCGACTGAACCAAGACTGAACAAAAAACATAGCCGCGCTAACGCTATAAATTCGTAACGCAAACAGGCCTCTTGCTTCGTTCTTGCGAACTTGCAAAGCTTGATTCCTCCTGTCATGCAGTCCTATCATCGGGTATAATGGTTATGTAGGAAGCCATGCAGCGCAGGAGGAATCGACAGATGACAACCGTGTCAGACAGGAGCGTCACCGTAACGAATCGGCCAACTAGAGAGCAGCTTGAACGGATTTACGATATTCTGGATGAATGCTTTGCGGTAGGCAAGGCTTTCTTCCAAGCGAGATTGGATCGCGATCGTGCCTATGACCCCGATACGACATGGTTTGCGACGGTCGACGGCGAGATTGCCGCCAATGTGCAGATCTTCCCGCTATCGATTCGCGTCGGCCGATCGGTATTGAAGACAGGTGCCATGGGCAGCGTCGGCACAGCTCCCCAATATCGCGGAATGGGTCTTGCGCACCAAATTCTTGATGCACAGACCACGTACATGAGAGAGACCGATTACGATATCAGCGTGCTGCTGGCAAGCAAGCACGCGTTCTATGAGAAGGCTGGCTGGAGACTGATTCCCGAAACGGCTTATTCCATCGAGAAGCCTGTAAACAGCGAGCAGCAGAGCAACTACGATATCATTCCTTTCGAACCCCGGTATCTGGATGAGATCCGTGCCATCTATGTGCAATATAATCGGAATCGCACCTATACCGTCGTCCGTAACGAAGCTTATTGGAATGACCTGATGAACTGGCCGGAATGGAATAAATCGGACTGTCTGCTGCTGCTTCGGAGCGGTAAAGTCGCGGCTTACGGCATGATTGACAAGAAGGATAGCGAACAAGTCTTTATCCATGAAGTGCTGTATTTGGACGAGGCAGCGGACGGCGTTGAACATTTATTCCATGCCTTATGCCGGCTGCGCCCCAATGCCAAGCATATCGCAGCGATGCTGCCGGAGGATCATATCCTCTATTCGTATTATCAGCAGCATCACGCGCAAGCCTTCCAGATCCGTACGGCGATGTGGAAAATGATTAACCTGCAATCTACCTTCCATAAGCTGCAGCCTGAATTGGAACAGCGCCTAATCGGTCACGAATCGCTAACGGATCAACCGCTGCACATCGCGCTCCGATGCGGGGAGGATCAAATCTACCTGGATTACATGGACAAGCGTCTCTCCGTTTCCGACGTTAGCCATTCGCATGCCTATGTCCCGTTAGCAATAGACGAACGGAATCTCATCGATGCGATCATGTTCGGCTATCAGGCGGCAGATGCATCAATGGATCACGCTGCCGTTTTGCAAGCCTTATTCCCGAAACAGCAAGCCGTGTTTTATTCTGCCGACAGGTTTTAGACAAAAAGGTGTGCCACAAGTCCGGTACCGCTTGGACTTATGACACACCTTTTATTTTTTCTCGTTATTTATCTTCGATCTAGCTAACAACACGGCCCCATAGGCCGCATCCTTAATCGGCAAGATCAGCTTCGCTTGCGGATAGCTTCGCGCTAGCTTGCGCTCCAACGCTTCCTTAACGAAACGCGAACGTTGCAGCACGCTGCCTGCTATGGCTATCGGACTATCCTGCAGCTTCAGCCGTTCGATAACAGGCACCGCAAGTTCAAACAATCGAACTCCAGAGCGCTCCGCCAGCTCCAGCGCCTTCGCATCCCCGCTCTCGCATGCTGCCGTCATGATCGGGGCGAGCTGCGCGATCTCTTTTTTGGTTGTATGCTTGTCGTAGACAAATCCGATTATCTCACTCACTGCGCGAAATCCAAGCTGCTCGTATACGAGCGCAGGGATGATCGTATCCGTTACTCTTCCGTCCTCTGCTTGAACCAGAATGGACAAGAGATCGCGCCCGATGCTATAGCCGCTTCCCTCATCGTCGATCAGATGGCCGAAGCCTCCCGAACGATGCCGCTCGCCCTTCTCGTTGACCCCGAAGCATATCGATCCCGTGCCGGCAATGAGAATAATGCCCTGCATCGCATTGAGCGCTCCGTACAGCGCCGTTTCTTGATCGCCCGTAATCGTCAACGGCCCCGTGTACCCGTTCTCTCTCACGTGCTTCTCCAAGTGACCGGCGACGATCGGATTGCTAACGCCTGCCGCTCCTATACAGATGTGAGCGACATCTTCTAATCGGTTGCAGATATGCTTCGCGCGTTGAAAGATGGCCGCGAAGGAGGCGGCAATGGCCTCAGCATCGCCGCCGTTATAATTAATCGGTCCAACGGTAAAGGTTGTAAGCTCGTCTTGTCCATCATGGGCAATCGTGACGGCTGTCTTGGTGCCGCCTCCATCTATTCCGATGATATATGCCATGCGCGAGTCTCCCTAGAGCTGAATCGTAATCTTGGCAGTCGGCTCAAGCTCGCCGCTCAAGATTGGAATCAGCGATTGGAATGCATCGATCGAATACTCGAAAGCCGCGATTCCGCAGCATTCGCCTTCGATCAACGCTAAATCGTAAGGCCGGCCGAGCGCAATGGCGGTTACTCGACGGCCTGCCGCGAGCAGCTTCCGTACAAGCGCGAGCTGGCCCGTGTTCTCGCGCGCATTGAACAAGCCGATTACGACATGCTTGCAGCCTTGAGTCTTGCTGAGCGCAGCGTCCGCTTGCTCCTCGCTCGGATCAATGTCGATCACTTCGTACGCCGCCTGAAAGTGCTCCCCCATATATTGCGGGAAGCTAAGCGCTTGATTCACGCTGCTGGACGCAAGATCGGAACGATAGGAATAGGAGCCCATAAACAATACCTGCTCATCGCCTATCGTGATAGGCTCGATCTGGCCGTTAACGCGGCAGATCGTTTCTGTACGCATCAACGCATTCGCGCGGCGATGGACATCGCAGCCGACGATCTCGTAATCCAAGTCCTCAACAACCGCATAACGGGCCTTGTGGGCTAGAATCTTCGTAACGGCTGCATCAATGACGGCTTCATCCAAGTCGCCGGCGGCTACGGCTTCTTCAATGAGATGAATGGCCTCTTTGACCGTACTCGGCGTATGGCTGATGAATATCAGGTCGATACCCGATTTGACTGCGGCCAACGCTCCTCTGGCAGTACCATAATAGCGCTTAATCGCATCCATTTCCATGCAATCCGATACGACCAGCCCTTGATAGCCCAGCTTCTCTTTCAACAGCTCCGTAATAATCGCATAAGACATCGTTGCCGGTACGCCGGACTTTTCAATGTGGGGGAATAAAATATGCGCGCTCATAATCGCTTCGGCGCCTTGCTCAATGGCAGCTTGGAACGGCAGCAATTCCAGCTCCGCTAATTCCTCCAACGTCTTCTCGATCACCGGCAATCCGATATGAGAATCGGTATTCGTATCGCCATGTCCCGGAAAATGCTTCAGCGTGGCCATGACGCCGCCATCGAGCAGTCCCTTCATCATCGGGATTCCGTATTCCGTTACCTTCCGGGCGGAATCCCCATAGGAGCGAACGTTGATGACGGGATTCAATTCGTTATTGTTGACGTCCATGACCGGAGCCAGATTGAAATTAATGCCTAGCGCTTTCAACTCTCTTGCCGTCATTCTGCCTGCTGCATAGGCATTCTCAGGCCGTCCCGAAGAAGCAATCGCCATTGCGCCGGCAACGTTGGTCGCATCCTTAGGCATTCGCGTAACCCGGCCGCCCTCTTGGTCAATCGTAATGAAGCCCGGAACGCCTGTATGCGTCGTGAACCATTGCTGCAGCTCCGCGACAAGACCGCCCAATTGGTATTTGTTCTCGATATTATGCGAGAATAAGATCATGTTGCCTACCTTATATTGCTCGATCGCTTCCTTCATGTCCGCGGACAGTTCCTTGGACGGGAAGCCTGTTACGAACATCTGCCCGATCTTCTCGCGCAAGCTCATGTGATCGACTGTTCTCATCGCGAACTCGCCCTCCTCTAGCGGTACAGATGATAGTGCTGCTTCATGTCCGCAAATTGCTTGCTTTCCTCTGCGAACCGTTCAAGCAGCTGCTTGGCTTGCATATTGTCCGTACGATAGACGCTGTCTCCGCCCAGTAGATCGATGAATGGACGCGAGCCTTCCTTGACCGGCGGAAGGAACGAAAATGACTCGTACAAATCTCTAATCGTGTACAATAGCGTGACGCCAACCTCTAGCGGTTTGATCGCTTGAAGGTCCGTTATATATAGTTGTACCCCGCCGCATAGCTCCCCGTTATGCTTGGACGATGTCGGTTTGAAATGAACGGGACGAAACCGTACGCCCGGTATGGCTTTGGCGTTCATCGCATCCGCCAATTGCTGCGCTTGAATGTAAGGAGCGCCGATCATTTCGAACGGGAACGTCGTACCGCGTCCTTCCGAGCAGTTGGTGCCTTCGAATAGGCATGTGCCTGCGTATAATAACGCTGTTTCGTATCGCGGCATGCCAAGGGAAGGATGCACCCAGGTTAATCCCGTCTCCGGGAAGGACATGCGCCGTTCCCAGCCTTCCAATCGAACGACGTGCAGGGACGCATGCCAGCCCATTTGATCATTGGCCATCGTCGCTACTTCGCCTGCCGTTAGCCCGTATCGCACGGCCAGCTCGTAATTTCCGACGAATGATTTGAAGTTCGGCTTCAACATATTCCCTTCCACGTCCACCCCGTTCAGCGGATTGACGCGATCGAGAACAACAAATTCGACTCCTGCCTTCGCGCAATCTTCCAGCGCGTACAGCATCGTATAGATGAAGGTGTAATACCGTACGCCCACATCTTGAATATCGTACACGACGATATCGACCTCATCCAGCATATCCTGCGTTAAACGTTTGGAATCCTTACGGTACAAGCTATAGACCGGAACATCCGTAATCGGATCCCTGTACGTGTCCACGAATGCTCCTGCATCCTGATCTCCGCGAACGCCGTGCTCAGGCGAGAACATCGCGGTCAGATGGAAGTTCTCATGCAGGACGGCAATCGTGGACTTGAAATCTTTCGTAAGTCCTGTAGGCGCCGTAATGAGTCCAACGCGCTTGCCTTCGAATAAATGACGATACTTCGTGATCGAATCGATCCCGTTCAATACCATTGGAAGCTACCTCCGATTGTTACCACAGACTGGATTGCCTAACCTTCATCGTCTCGGCAGGCACCATGAAGGCTTCTGCATAGGTTTTTCTTGCTTCGCAGCCGCGAACGACGGCCAATGCTTTATAGTAATCCATGTATCGATAAGACTTGCTGTTCGTCACGAACCAATGCTTGCTTAACGCATCGATCCATAGATCGAATGCCGCCTGGTCAAAATCCACATAGACGTACGGAACGTAGTCGACGGCATCTTCCCAGTTCTCGGAATAGTACAGTCTAGCGGCGAAGTGAGCGGGAAGCTCGCGCTCAAAGGATGACAAGCCGGCGAAGAAACGAGCATCGTTCACGATATGATGCGTCAGCGCATGATCCTTGTGCATGCTGTTCTTCCAGTGCGTAATGATGATGTTCGGCTTCACGCGGCGAATAACGTCGCATACCTGGAGCCGAACTTGTTCGGTGTCAGGCAGCTCTCCGTCGCAATAATCGAATACGATCGCTTCGCCGCCTAGCATATGCGCAAACACTTCCGCTTCTTTCACCTTCTGCTGACGGTATGCCTCCATATCCTGTCCGGCCGGCACGCCTCTCTCGCCTGCCGTTAGTGCCAGCGTCACGATACGATCCCCTTGTAAGCTATGACTGGCCAGTACGCCGCCCGATGCCAACTCCACGTCGCCGACATGCGCCCCGATTGCTAATACGGTCAATTGCTCGCTCATCATGAAAGCTCCCTCCGCAGTATCGAAAATTGCTTCTCAATCGAAAATCCTGCCTTCTGATAAATTCGAAGCGCCGGATTATTGCTCCCGGTGAACAAAGAGATATAGCGGCAGCCCGCAAGTTGAAAAGCCTCCACCATCCGGAAAAACAACACGCTTCCAAGACCATGACCCTCATGCTCCGGGTGAACGCCGATCCCGCAAAAGAATGCCCGGCCGTTGGGCTCGGAAATAATAGGTCCCGCAAAGCCGACAACCTCTTGATCGCGCACAGCCGCGACAAGCGGCGCGCCGCCTTTCACATAAGCTGCGACATCCTTCTCCCACTGCGGATTATTCAGGGCAGCAAGCGTCGATTCAAGGCCGGTATGCCAGGCAGCATAAGGCCTAACCTCATAGCCCTTACGATTCGCTTGCGTCTCTTTGCTCATGATATCCTCCGGAATGACGAAGCTTCCGAGCTTCAAGTACATGCCGCACTGCGTCGCTCGATCTGCGTAACCTCTAGCGATCAAGGCTTCGTACAGCGGCTGATCCTTGCTGATGCCCGGCGCATTGTTGTGCTCATGCTGCGGGGCGCTCGGAATGCGCCACTTCAGCTTAACGGGGTTGAAAAACAATACTTCCGCTTGTTTCTTTCCCAGTTCCTTGAATCGATTTTCTATCGCTGCAAGGCAAGCGTCATACAGCTCAGGTGAAGCGGCCTCGGCGTCCGCAATAACGCATGTAATATATCCTGCTACATCGCCGAGCGGGAGATCAAGGCCGCTGCAGCCGGATGCAAATCCGACTATCGCTCGTTCATCGCAGCATACCCACATACATTTCGCATCGAAGTAGGCATGATTCATGAAGGTGTCTTGAAACTCTTGCTCTGTCAATGCTTTGTAGTCGTATTTGGTAGCCTCTCGATTCCACAGCGCTGCGACTGCAGGCAGATCTTCCATTATAAAGGGTCTGATACGCATCGATCCAGCCTCCTGTTAACGTCCGTGATAAGGCCAGGAAATTTTGCCCATTACGACGGGCCGAGAAGCCCCGGTGACGAGCGGAACATTGTTAGGCAAGCGCTGTATCGCGTAGTAGGCTAAGAGCGCAAAGGCAATCGCTTCCTTCGCATCGCTATTGCCCCCGATATCCTCTTGCGTCAGCACCTGTACCTGATAGGGTTCGAATAATTGCCGTAAATGGCGCATGAGCGTTCTGTTGTAGCTGCCGCCGCCGCCAACAACCAATTGCTGTGCTTGATGCAGCGACGCGATATACCGTTCGTAGCTGTCCACGATACTCCATGCGGTTAAGTACGTAGCCGTTGCGATGACATCCTCGCTCTTCCAGCCATTCGCGATCGCCATGTCCATGACTCGTGCGACGTAGGCCTCACCGAATCGTTCCCTGCCCGTCGATTTGGGCAACGGCATCGCATAATAGTCATCCTGCTGCATCCATTGCAACAGCTCATCGATCACTTGACCGCTTGCACCGATTGCGCCGCCGACATCCATCGTCATTGGAGCGTAGAGCTGCGACACGAGCCCATCGATAATCATGTTTCCAGGCCCCGTGTCGAATGCAAACACCTGATCCGAAGAAGCATTCGCCGGAAGCACGGTCACATTGCCTATCCCGCCGATATTTTGCATCAGAAGGGTTCTCTCGGGATCGGCAAACATTAAATATTCCGTGAACGGCACTAACGGCGCTCCTTGACCGCCCACTGCCATATCGGCTACCCGAAAATCCGACACGCAAGGGATTCCCGTACGATTCGCAATCACTGAGCCGTCGCCGATCTGTACGGTACAATGCAAGTTAAAGCCGTCCATCACTTTCGCTTCCGGCGCATGGTAGATCGTCTGACCATGCGAACCGACCGCAACGATTCGAGACGGCTCAAGTCCGCTTTTCCCTATAACGGATAATGTGGCTTGGGCGTATAATTCGCCCAGCCACATATTCATTGCGCCGACTTTATCGATCGTGGCATTGGCCGGATCAAAAAGCTCGAATAATCGTTTTCGAACGTGCATCGGAAAAGGCGTATTCTCAAATGCGAGCAGCGTAACTTCCGCTTTATTCGCTTGATCCCTTGATGGAGATAGCCGAATGACTGCCGCATCAATGCCGTCTACGGACGTTCCGGACATCAGACCGACCAAGTATGCCGGCTCGACAATAGCTTGTTTGTCCATTAGCCTTTCACCGCCCCGACGGTTACCCCTTCAAGGAAATATTTTTGCAGGCTGAAGAACAAGATAAACATTGGAACGGCCGAAATCGTTGCGCCCGCCATCATTGGCGCGAAATACGTCGTATTCGCAAAACGGAAGTTTTTCAAGCCGACCTGAATCGTCTGCATATCCATCGTATTCGTGACCAGGAACGGCCAGAAGAAGTCGTTCCATGCGGCCATGAACGTAAGGATCGCAAGCACGGCCATGACTGTTTTCGATAGCGGCATAATGATATGCCAGAAGATCTTAGGCTGCGAACAGCCTTCGATTTTGGCGGCCTCGATCACTTCGCGCGGAATGGAAGACATGAATTGCTTCACCAAGAAGATGTTATACACCGTGACGATGCTCGGCATAATCAATGCGGTATACGTGTTTTGCAGTTCAAAAACATTCACGATCAAAATGTATAGCGGAACTTGCGTCACTTGACCCGGAATCATCATGGATCCCAGCAAAATAGCGAACAAAACATTTTTCCCTTTAAAATTCATCTTCGCAAAGGCATAACCGGCGAGCGTTGCGAAAAGCACGTTGGATATCGTAATGCACGCCGCAACGATCATTGAGTTCAATAACCAATCCCATGAATGCTTGCTGAACTCAAAGAAAAATTTATAGGATTCCAATGATATCTTCGAAGGAAAAATCGAATAGCTCATGGCGCCTGCTTCTACGGGATCGCCGAACGAAGAAATGACCATAAAATAGATCGGAAAAATGGTAGCCGCTGCAAATAGGACTAGGAACGTAATGATGAGACCATTACGGACGAATAGATACCCTTTGCTCTTCATTGCGCTGTTGTATAAACCCATAGTATCTCGTCCCCTTTCCTAGTACTCGACAGCATTACCTAGAAACTTGAATTGAATGAAGGAGACGAATGCGATAATCGCTGCCAGAAGCAAGGATTGGGCAGCAGCCTCTCCAAACTCGAAATAGGTGAATGCATTGTTAAAGATCAATAAGCCTACCATCGTCGTTGCATGGTCAGGACCGCCGCCTGTCATCAGATAAGCATTCTGGAATACTTGGAAAGAGCCGATGACGCCTGTAACGAGCAAGAATAGCGTTGTTGGCTTCAGGAAAGGAATGACGATGTACCACAGCTTCTGCAAGAACGTCGCGCCGTCGATTTCGGCTGCTTCGTAATAGCTGTTATCGATACCGAGCAAAGCTGCCAGATAAATAATAATCGCCGTACCGTGACTGGATAACCACGACATCAATACGAGCGAGAACATGGCAGTCGCGCTGGAACCAAGCCAGTTCTGATTGGAGATTCCGAAAAAACCAACCACTTGATTCGCAATGCCGGATTTCAACGGATCGAAAATCCACAGCCATACAACGGCAAGCGCTACGCCTGAGGCTACGGCCGGCAAATAATAGATGGCTTTAAACACGGTTTGCGTTTTTTTTCGGAAAGGAATAATCAGGATCGCAACCAAGAAGGAAAGGAAAATGTTAAACGGAACCGTTAATAACGTGTACACTAGCGTATTTTTCAGCGCTTTCCAGAAGAGCCCATCCGTGAACGTGTTCACGAAGTTTTCCAATCCGACGTACGTGGATCCTAGCGGACGATATTCTTGCAAGCTGATGATAAAAGCATTGATGACCGGATACGCGGTGAATAAGGAAAAAGCGATAAGCGCTACCGCAATAAACGCGTATCCCCAACCTGAGTCGCTTTCGAGTTTCAATTTTTTCGTGTTTTTGGCCACGGCTTGATTCATTGGGGCTCGCACCTCTCTTCCTTAAAGCATTACATGTTCTAGGCTTGTTTATAAGGAAAGCTGTACGTTATCGCCACGTACAGCTTTCCCATGCCCGTCTAGGTTAAACTAGTCAACGACAATGCCGTCTTGGCCGAAGGATTTAATTGCGGCTGCCTTAACTGCATCGTACATTTCTTGCGGCGAAATCTCGTTCGCGAGCAGGGCTTGCAATTTCGGAACGATGACTTCCGTTTCGATCTTGAGTGCTTCTGCAGCCAGATCGGTCGGGATATCCGTACGAGCCGGTACCGCTTTAGACATCATGACTTGGTCTGCTTTGACGTTCTCTTCATTGCGAGGGTACACTTCAAGCACTTCCGCTTCACGCGCCGATTTCGTGATCGGCGTTAAGAACAGTTCATTGCTGTAGTTCGCCGCAATGGATCCGGAAGACAAGAAGTTAATCGCTAAACCGATATTTTTAATATGCTCTTCCGAAGGCGCTTTTTTGCCGCGCAGCGCGATGTAGCCGTCGACAACTGCCGTAGGAATGTAATCGGCACCGTTAAAGGTCGGAACCGGAAGCGCAATATACTCGGCTTCGATGGAACCCGCTACCGCGGAACCGTCATTGGCTTTGATTTTCTCATTGTTGAGACGAGCGGAGTTCTCGAAGCTCGCTAGCCCTTTGCCCGTGATCATGGTTTGACCGGTCAAGAACATGTTCCAACGCTTGCCTGCGTCGATCGAGCTCAGTTCTTTCGGCATCGAACCGTCATCGATCATCTGACGGATACCTTCAAGCAAGCCTAGGAAGTTCTTGCTCGTGTAAGAGAACTTGAGGTTCGTATCGAAGTAGTCCGGCAATCCGGCCGATTTAGCCATAATCGACAGATAATCTTTCGATGTAACGCCCGCTGTCGCGAAGACAAAACCGTAACGCGTCGTTTCGCCTTTATCGTTTTTAACTACGCCTTTGCTGATTGCATCGCGGAATTGATCGTAGGTCCAACCGTTTTGTTGAACGTTCTTCCAGTCGATACCCGCCTCTTCGAGGAACTGTTTGTTGCCGCCGATCGAGTGAATGGCCAAGTAAGCCGGCAAACCGTATTGGGCATCGCCCAATTGGAAGTACTTCATGGCTACTTCGTCATAATCTGCCTTCACTTCGTCGGAGAGCACCGTGTTCAGATCAAGCAGAACGTCCAGCGCCGCATATTTGGAAACGCCCGTAGAACCGATCCAAGCGATATCCGGAGGAGAACCTGCATTCACCTGCGTATCCAGCTTTTGCGTCATATCTTCCCAGCTCGCCGGTTCGATCTTCAACGTCAGGTTAGGATACAATTGATTGAATTCCTTTTCCATATCGGCAAACCGTGCCTGATAGTTGGCCGACACCGGAGGCAGGAGTGCAGTGATCGTATCTTTTTTCTCGGAGCCGCTATTGCCGTTGCTTGGGCTCTCGGAACCTGCGGCCGGCGGAGTGTTATTATTATTTCCACCGCATGCGGATAATACCGATACAATCATGATTACCGTCAAAATCAGTGTCAGTGCGCGCGATCCTTTTTTCATCGTAGTAGCCTCCTCATATTGAATTGCAGCTAACCGGTTGTTTCTATATTCACCTATGCCAATGACAAGATCGCTTGTTTCAAGCGTCCTCCATTCGCGTTAAGCGCCTGTTCGGCTTCCCTTGCTTCTAACCCCGTCTTGATCATCATGATTGCCAGCTTACAGTTCATCGATGCTTGCTCAAGCGCTTCGGCGGCCGTCGATGCGTCTACATCCGTCGTACTCATGATGATGCGTATCGAGCGATCGACTAACTTGATATTGCTTGCCTTCAGATCGACCATTAAGTTGTTATACGTTTTGCCCAGTTTGACCATCGTGCATGTCGTCAGCATATTGAGTACCAGCTTCTGAGCCGTTCCTGCCTTCAGTCGAGTCGAGCCGCTAATGACCTCCGGCCCTACGACAGGCGAAATGCATACATCTACGATCGGTTCGAATTTCGACCCTTTGTTGTTGCACACCCCGATCGTAGCTGCCCCAAGCTCCTTCGCTTTCGCGAGTGCCGCAATGACGTAATTGGCGCTCCCGCTAGCCGAAATCCCGATTACGACATCCTTGTTCGTAACCCCTATGCTATCGATCAACGCTCTCCCTTCGTCCTCGTCGTCTTCGCAGCCTTCAACCGCATTTCGTAAAGCAGTATCGCCGCCAGCGATGTGGCCTTGCACGAAGGAAGGATCCGTACCGAAGGTGGGCGGACATTCCGATGCATCCAGAACGCCCAATCTCCCTGATGTGCCGGCTCCCACATAGAACATTCTTCCGCCATTCGATAACCGATGATGCAGCAAATCTACTGCCTCGGCAATCCGAGGAATTTCCTCGGCTATGGCTGCAGGGACTAGAGCATCTTGTTGGTTCATTAACACGGCCATTTGCTCCGTCGTGCATTCATCGATCATGAATGTATCCGGATTCACGGCCTCAGTCGTTAGTCCCGCAAGGTAGTCATTCATAGCCATCCTCCTTCATCTTGGTGTATGTAACATACATCTCACAATGTATGTTAGGCAATATAACAAATCCATGACTTCATAATACTGCGACATTGATTATCCGTCAATAGTTTTCGAAATTTAATTTCATTACGAAATTTAATTCTGATTTAAAATTTCAGATCCCTATGTATGTTATATCACAATTAATAAACCGCTTTCAAGATGCAATTTTTTGTGTCTAAAACGTTTACACCTCTCTATGTCGCCGTATACGAAAAAATAGTGCCCGATTCGGGCACTATTTTCATCATGCGATATGCGCTTAAGCTGCGGCTACTTTTTATGCTTCCTTTTCAACACGTTATGCGTCTTCGTTAGGTAGGACTTCACGTCTTGATATTCCGCGCTTGCGACACCGGCAAACAAGATGTCGATAATCGTAAGCATCGCGATTCGCGAGCCCATCGCGCCGCTCCGAATCGTGATTTCAGGCGTAGATATGCTGAGCACGATATCCGCTCGCACCGCAAGCTCGCTTTTATTATACTTCGTGATCGCGATGCATTTCGCTTTGTTCTTGAGCGCAATATCCAATGCATCGATAATATCGCTTGTCGCGCCGGAGTTCGAAATGAAGATCGCAACATCGTCTTCCTCGAGCAGCGTGGCTGCCGTAAGTTGACTATGGCCGTCGATATAGGCATGACACATCTTATTGATGCGCGAGAACTTCTGTTCCCCGTCCTTGCACACGATTCCTGAAGCGCCGATTCCGAAGAAAACGATTCGTTTGCTCTGGCATAGCAAAGCTACGGCTCTTGTAATTTCATTTCGGTCGATGACGCTGAGCGTATCCTCGATGGACTTGATATTGTTCAACGAAATATTCGAAATAACGGTCGAGAGATCATCGCCCGGCTGAATATCCGTATATTGAGCCTTTAGGTCCTCGTCGCGAGAACCCAGAGAAGCCGAAATGCTCACGATAAAATTGCGGTAGCCGCTGTAGCCCATCGTTTTGCAGAAACGAAGGACAGATGCATCGCTTGTTTTACTCGCTTGCGCCAATTCCTTGATCGATAGATGAGGAATTTCGTTCGCATTCTCTAGAATGTAGTCTCCGACCAAGCGCTCAACCGGCGTCAGGCTTTCTCTCATTTCCCGGATCTTAATTAATACATTATTATTTAAACTCATCCTATGACCTACTCTAAATTTAATTAATATTATCATAATCATTCCATATAACAGTTATCAATAGCAAATATCATTATCGCATCATTGATCGGATGCTCATTCCGATACGATCATCCGCTCGCGCAAAAAGTCGACGATATGCATCGCTTTCATCGGCTGATCGGGCTTATGCTTCTCGATGCCGGCCTTCATTTGCAGCAGGCAGCCTGGATTGCTCGTCAGCATGTAGCTCGCTTGCGTGTCGTTCGCATGCTCCATTTTGTGCGCAAGAATAGAACCTGCCATCTCAGGCTGGACGATATTGTATATGCCGGCAGAACCGCAGCAGCGATCGGATTCGACCATTTCGATGTACTCCGCGTTCACGATCTGCTTCATTAACGCTCGCGGAGCGCCGGAGCCTTTCATGACATTGCGCAGATGGCAGGAATCCTGATAGGTCACTTTCATTGTCTGCGCTTGCGACGAGGAATCCTGGTGTACGAATTGCGGCACGCGCCCTTTCTCGACAAGCAATGCGCTGACATCGATCACTCTGGATGCGAACCATCGGGCTGACTCGCGATACTTGGGATCATCCTGCATCAGATGGTCATACTCGACAAGCAACGCGCCGCATCCGCCTGCATTGGAGACGATGTAGTCGATATCGAGTTGCTTGAACGTATCGATATTGGTCGCTGCCAATTCCCTCGCGCCTATCATTTCCCCGCTATGCGCATACAGCGCGCCGCAGCATACCTGACTATCCGGAATGTACACGTCGAAGCCGGCGGCTGACAGCAGCTCCACGGTATTCACGTTCGTATCCGCGAACATGACATCCATAATGCAGCCGCGGAACATCGCCACCTTGGCAATGGCTTCGCCCTTCGCCGGATAGAAGGTACCCAGACGTTCCACTACGCCTTTCGCGCTGGCGGATGGCAATATGGCCTCCATCTCCGACAGCTGCTTAGGCAGCAACTTCATCGCGCCGATCGATCTCACCGCTTTTTGCATGCCTGATTTCTGATAGAACGCAAGCGTGCCTCCGAGCAGCTTCAAGCTGCCGCGCTTCGGAAATATTGCCTTGAATACCGTCTTGCGTATCGCTCTGACCGGCAATGAATGCGAGGCGTGCTCTTCGATCGCTTCCCTCGTCTGTTCGATTAATTGACCATACTTCACGTCTGCGGGACAGGCCGGTTCGCATGCGCGGCAGCCTAAGCATAAATTCATCTGGTCTTGAAATTGTTCATCCGGAACCATAAGACCGTCTACGGCTGCCTTCATCATCGCGATGCGTCCGCGCGGAGAGGCCGGCTCCATGCCCGTCTCAGCGAACGTCGGACATGCAGGCAAACAGAACCCGCATCGCATGCAGTTGGTTAACTGATCATAGTCCAGCTTCTCCAGCAGCGTTCGTGCTATAGGGTTCGTATGCTCGATCGATGGTTTTCCTGCTGCGCTAGTCATGCTGCACCACCACTCTCTTCTTCGTTTCCTTCGCGAACATCTTGCTTGGATTCAGAATATGGAGCGGATCGAACGCGGCTTTGATCCCCTTCATCACTTCAATCCCCGCTTCGCCGACCTTCCATTCCAAATAAGGCGCTTTGACGACGCCGACCCCATGCTCGCCGGTAATCGTGCCGCCAAGCTCGATTGCCGCTTCAAAAATTTCCGCGAATGCCTCTTCCACGCGATGGACCTCATCGTGGTCGCGGGCATCGGTCGTTGCGGTCGGATGCAGATTCCCGTCGCCTGCATGCCCGAAGGTGGCGATATTCACGTTATATTTGCGAGCAATCGCGTTGGTGCGCAATACCATTTCCGCAATTTTGGATCGAGGGACCGTCGCATCCTCGAGCATGGTCGTAGGGCGAAGGCGAGCCAATGCGGTAAATGCGCTTCGTCTGGCTGTCAGCAGCTTATCCGCTTCCTCTCGATCCGCTGCTACATCAATTCGGTCCGCATGCTCCGCCTCGCATATCAGCCGTATTCGCTCAATATCCCTTTCGACCGTTTCCGGTTCGCCGTCTTGCTCGATAATGAGAATCGCGGCCATATCGAGCGGCAACCCTATCTTCGCGAAATCATCGACCACTCGAATCGTTGGATTATCCAATATTTCCAGCGTCGCCGGAATGATTTGACTCTTGATAATGCTGGATACGGTGCGTGCCGCGCCATAAATATCCTTATACATCGCCACCATCGTTTTCTTCGTTTTGGGCTGAGGAATCAGCTTCAGAATCGCCTCCGTAATGACAGCGAGCGTCCCTTCCGAGCCTACCAACAATTTCGTCAGATCATAACCCGCTACGTCTTTCGTTAACTTTCCGCCGGTCTTAAGGATTGAACCGTTCGGCAGCACGGCCGTTAAACCAAGGACATAATCCTTCGTCGTACCATACTTTAAGCCCCTCAGTCCGCCTGAGCATTCCGCGATATTGCCGCCTATGGTCGATATTTTCATGCTGCTCGGATCCGGCGGATAGAATAGCCCTAGCCCTTCAACATGCGCGATGAACTGGCCGGTAATGACGCCGGGCTGGACAGTCGCCGTCAAGTTCTCCATATCGACTTCGATGATCCGATTCATGCGATGCATCACCATCACGATTCCGCCTTGCAGCGGTACGGTGCCGCCGCATAGATTCGAACCCGAGCCTCTCGTTACGATCGGAATGCGCCTGCTGCTGGCGATCGTCATAATTGCCGCAACCTGCTCTGTCGATTCGGGATAAATAACGCCGTCAGGCAAAGCCTGCAGCATCGGAGTCCCGTCATAGGAATGCGCGATTAACGCCTCTTGATCGATCCGGAAATACTTGTCGCCTACTACTTCGCGTAATTGTCGAACCGCTGCTTCATCTAACATGATCGATACCTCCAAAGAAGAAAATGAGCAGGTCATCTGATGACTTTATGTCGATTATAGCGTAATATAAGTGTATCGTATAGTCGATAGCAACATTTTCGGGGAGGTTCAATGCTCTATGCAGCCGATCAAGGTAGAAACAGAGAAGGGTCATGAGATTGTGCAGCGGGTCATTCTTTCGCAGATCGAGGAGGGTCTCTTGCAGCCGGGTCAAAAACTGCCGTCCGTCGTTGACTTGAGTACCTCCTTCGGCGTAGGCCGATCCACGATTCGCGAAGCATTAAGCGCATTGAAGGCTACAGGCTGGATCGATGTCAAGCATGGCGGCGGTACCTTCGTGAACAAAGTACTGCCTGCTTCGCCTAGCCTCTCTCGCAACCCATTCGAGGAAGCGGAGAATATAAGGGAGATATTGGAGGTCCGTATCTGGCTTGAAAGCGGCTGTGCCGCATTCGCTGCCCAGCGTCGCACCGATAAGGATCTCGAGAAGCTCGCGCGGGTCCTTGCACGAATGCAACAAGCACTGGACATGAACGATACGCAGCTGGGCGAGCAAGCGGATATCGATTTTCATCTCGCTATAGCGGCTTCCTCGCATAATGAACTGCTCCATTCGTTAATGAGCTCGCTTACGCATAAGCTGGCCGAGACGATCGGAACGACCCGTCAGCTATGGTTTTTCGAAGACAAGTCCTCTTCGGAACTGCTCTTGCAAGAGCATCGATCCCTCTATGATGCCATATTCGCGCAACATAGCGAACATGCCAGCCAGCTCATGAAGGCCCACCTTCATAAAGTCGAGAGTGTGCTGAATCGCGGCGGCATTCACGATTAATGGAGTGGGCCATATGGAACTAAAAAACACCTTCAAGCTGAGGCTTGAAGGTGTTTCGCTTTCATTACAGACAAGCCATATTACTGTTGCTTCGATCGGCGAGAGACAACTGCAGCTATCATGAACAGCAGTAAAGCCGTAAGCAAGCATTGCCCTGCGGGTCCAGTCGGCCCACTCGGCGAGGTCGGTCCGGTGGGGGATGTCGGCCCGGTGGGCGATGTCGGCCCGGTGGGCGATGTCGGCCCGGACGGAACTCGTATAATGCTCAATATATCCTCTCCAATCCGGCGTTGCAGCGCCTTGATATCGCAGGATATGCGAATAGATGTAGACTCGTGACTGTGTCAAGATGCGCGAATGCCCATACAATATATAGAAGATATCGAAATCTATATGAAGGAGCGGGCTATGTATTACAATTCCAGGACGATAGGCAATCCGGGCATTGTCTCCTATGCACAAGGAGATGTAACCGGTGACCGAATAACCGATAACGTGTATCTAACGGGGATCAGAACGCAAGATAGCCCTTTCATTCAGGATATCACGCTTGTCGTGCAAGATGGCGGCAACGGCAGCCTAACACGCATACCGCTTAAGGATAATGCGGGATATAATCCTAGATTATTTTTAAGCGACTTTACCGCGAACAGGATCGATGATATTTTGGTTAGCATCGATTCGGGTGGCAGCGGCGGGTTCATGTACCACTATATGTATTCGTTCGTAAACAACATTCCTCGATTGATTTTCGATTACACCCTCTACAATGCGGCTTATCAATATGAGGTCACTTATAAGGACAACTACAAAGTCGACGTCATAAGCAAGGCAAACAATCTAACCTATACGATCGACATATCCTACAAAGGCGTTGACTATTTGAGCGAGATTTATGACGCGAGCGGGAAGTTGAAGCAGCCTATCCATGGATTCGTGAATCCGTTAAGCGGATTATATCCGGTTGATTTCGATTCGAACCACGTTTACGAGCTGCTGGCCTATCAGAAAATCGCAGGGCGATATAACGCAGACGCTTTAGGCTACGTCTTGAATACTTTAGCGTGGAGAGAGAATAAGTTTAGCTTGGAGAACCAGAACGTGGCTATTTTCGGATCATAAGCCCTATTAATCTGACTGAAAGGGAAGGCCATGCCCTGCGGCATGGCCTTCTGCGTTTCAAATTATTTCTTCTCGAAGATGAGCACCGATCTGTAGCTTGAAACATACTCGACGTCCGATGCAAGCAGCTCAGACACAAAACGTACCGGCACGAACGTTCTTTGATTCCTCAAGAGCGGCGGCGCATCGAATGCGACAGCCTTACCATTCACGGTTGCTTGCTTCTGACCAACGACCCAACGGATCGTTCTGTCGCCCTTCGTGATCGTTACGGTGTGCTTACGCTTGTCCCAGGCTACATTCGCTCCTAGACGCTCAGCCACGAATCGGACGGGTACATACGTGCGGCTGTTATGCAAGAAAGGGGCCGTGTCGATCTTGTAACTGCTCTCGCCTGCATAGGCGGTAGTGCTGCCGATCACCAATCGCTCTGCTTGCAATTGACTGAGTTGATGCCCGTCTCCGGCAAGCTTCTGGAGCAGCTGATAAGATTGCGTGTTCGTCCGTAAATCCAGATAGTTGTTCGATAAGGTCAGCCCATATAGCAGCGCCCCCGTGTCATAGTGGGTATCGAACTTATGGTTCTTCAGAGGACCTATATTCCAAATTCGATTATGGTCCAAATATAAGTTGGCGATCTTCGTAAGCGGTCTGAGCGGCTCCAGATCGTATATTCGATTCGAACGCAGATTTAACGAGGACATGTCCTTCATGTTCCGCAAGGGAGTAATATCCTCGATCTGGTTGTTATCCGCATACAAGGTCATGAGTTTCGTCATTTCCCCCAGGTCGCGAAGATCGGATATTCGATTCCCGGCGATATGAAGGCCTCGCAAATTGTTGGACAACGGCTTCAACACGCTTAAGTCGGAGATCTGCGTATTCGAGATGCCGAGATAGACCAAATTCGGCAAGTTGACGATAGACTTCACATCCGCAATCGGATTGCCGCTGACTTCAAGCACTTCCAATTGCGTTGCCGTCGACAACGCTTGAATATCGGCGATTTCATTCTCGTTGGCCTCGAAGTATCGCAGCTCAGGGAACTGCTTGACCACATCGATAGAAGCGATCTTGTTGCCGGACAACTGCAATTCCTCCAGTGCTGTCAAGGAAGCCAAAGGTTCAATGGAGGCGATCCGATTGGCGTTAAGATTCAACCCCTTAAGCTTCGTCAATGCGCTGAGCGGCGATAGATCCTCTACTTCGGTATTAAATACCTTGAGGTACGTTAGATTCGTTGCATATTGCAAGCCTTCCAGGCTCTTGATTCCTTGGCCATATAGATTAATAGATGTTAATGCTTCCAGATCACGCTGGAAAACGGCTTCATCCACGCTTTTGTTTAACCGGTTTTTAATCGCTTTCTCCAACTGCTCGTCTTGGAAGCTTACCTCCGTGGAAGCCTGCACCGTCGATGCCTGCGATGCCTGCGCCATCGGCGCTTGTCCGGTCAGGCTAAGCCCAATGACAACGGACAGAGCTACGCCCGATATAAGCTTATTCATTGTCTCTCATCCTCTGCTCTTCTAGTTGTGTATGTCTAAGCTATTGACGCTTAGCCGCATCGAAAGGTTGCGCATCGAGAAAAGCGCCCCATTAGTCGCATGCTAATCGGACGCTAACACTAGCATATTTCCCTTCCCATTTCCATTTTAACACAGCGGCATGACTCAAAAACAGACTGTTTTTATGCCGTTTTTGCCCCTATAATCACATCGAACGTCGATGATGACAAAGGAGTGGGAACAGTGCAAACAAATCCGAGCTTCGAGGAACAATTTGCAGAGCATATCGGTCCGGACAAAATTAGAATGGCCTACCAGCGCTTCGGCGATCCTTCTTCGCCGGCAGTATTCCTGTTGATGGGCGCCGGAGCACAGATGATTGACTGGCCAGAAGACTTCTGCAAGGAATTGTCACGTCAGAGGTTGCAGGTGATCCGTTTTGACAGCAGAGACACAGGCCGATCTACGCATTTCCCCGACGCGCCGATCCCGGATTTTGCCGCTGTTCAGTCCGGCGATTACGCTACGGTTGCTTACTCCTTGTCAGACATGGCAGCGGATACGATCGGACTGATGGATGCTCTGAATATCGACAACGCACATCTTGTCGGTGCATCGATGGGCGGCATGATCTCGCAGACAGTCGCGCTGGAATATCCGGAACGCGTTCGCTCGCTCACCTCTATGATGTCTACTACGGGTAATCCCGCTGTAGGGCAGGCTGATTACGCAGCATTGGCTCCCTTAGGCCAACCGCCGAGCAACGACAGAGAAGGATATATCGAATGGAAGCTCCGCTCGCTCCGCACGATCGGCTCGCCGAAATTTCCGTTCGATGAGGCCGAAGCGACAGCGCATGCCGGCCTTCTGTGGGACCGCGGCCATGATCCGCAAGGTATGATGCGGCAGTTCGTTGCTGTCATCAAATCCGGTGACCGCACCGAACGACTGGGCACACTGCGCATCCCCGCTCTCGTGATCCATGGCGAAGAGGACAAGATGATCCACGTAAGCGGCGGACGAGCGACTGCGGCTGCCATCCCTGGCGCAAAGCTAGTCACGTATGAAGGGATGGGACATCATCTGCCCAAGCAGTTGTGGCCGGCTTTAATTACACAAATCTCTGAGCATATTCATCGCGCCGAATCCTAGGCTTATTAATCTAAGAATTCAATCATAACCATGAATCGGTGCAGCATTACTGCAGCTTGTGCACGTGTTGCCGGTGCGGATGGAGCTAATCGGTCTGTGCTCATACCTTCTATGAGCTTCTTCGCGACCGCTTCCGTCATTGCATCACGTGCCCAAGCTGACACTTCCGAAGCATCGGTATACGGAGCGAGCGAATAGGGAATCGGTTCGATCGAATCGGATCGGTCGTTCACGATCGCATGGGCATTCATCAGCATCACTGCGATTTGCTCCCGCGTAATTTGTGCCTCCGGTGCAAAATCCGTAGAACTGATTCCATCCACTAGACCAGCCTTGAATGCTGTTTCCACTTCAGCTGAATACCAAGAAGCAGCAGCTACATCCTCGAATACGTCTCCTGTACCGCTGCGGTCCGTCTTGATTCCAAGTGCGCGTACCAGCAATGAAGCAAACTCAGCGCGAGTAACATTGCGACTCGGTGCATAGTCATTGTTCGTAATACCTTTAATAATCCGTTTGGTTCCCAGATGCTCAGTCTCGGATTCGGCCCAATGTCCTTGCATATCAGCGAATTCGATCCGTTCCGCCTCCACTACCGCATAGATACTATTGTGCGGCATTTGCAACACAGCGTCTTGTCGATCCTTACTCACGCGAGCCATGATTGCCGGTACATAGGTGAATGTTCGGCTATTTGGGTCGTACAAAACAGCCATATAATTTCGATTGGCGAATTGCTCGTCCAGCACAATCGACTTGGTCATATACGTGCCGCCAAAATCGGATATCTCCACCCATTCATCGCTGGCTGAAACGACTAATTGAAATTCAATTACTTCGCTGAGCAACGACATCCCTTGCCCCTTCGCAGTTAGCACGAAATCATCTTTAGCCTGGCCGCTTAAGGCCGTGATTCTGATGCTGACGTTCAAGTCATCTACGGCAATGCCTAATTGTGCGGCCAATTGCTCTAAACCAAGCACATTCACTTTCAATTGGAAGCTGGATCCGTTCAGTTGCATGTCGAACTCGACCTTCGGATTAACATCCATCAATTCTGCCAGCCGCTTACCTGGCAGATTCATCTCGACATCGGGCAGTTTGTCATTCACGATGACACGTATCATTGGACGATCGACTTCATCCAGTAATTCAGGGATTCTTTCCCACACATCATCAGGCAGATTCACAACCTCTTTAACTCCGCCATCATCCTTCGGCAGTTCTTTAATATCTCTTGGAGCCACCTCGATTAGGATGACGCCAGGACCAATTGCTATCGTTGTACGAGGGTCCGGATCCTTAGGTGAATCCGGCGGCGTAGGGGTAGCTGAAGATGTGCTTCTTACAATGTTGCCGATCGTGATCGGTTCGACCGTTTCATTGCCGGCATTATCCCTCGCGTAGACGGTGTACGTGCCGTTAGCTGTTACGATGAATGCGTTGCCGACAACGGCTTCCCCGTCCGTCGCGAAGAACGGTGTTCCTTGCGTACCCGCTGCCCACTTCAACAGGCCGATCCCGCTGCTCGCTTGAGCATCAACGGTAACCGTGACATTCCCGTTCGTCGAACCTGTCGGACTCGCCGTCAAGCCGATCGTAGGCGCATTGCGATCAATGTTGCCGATCGTGATCAACTCGACCGTTTCATTGCCCGCATTGTCCCTTGCATAGACGGTATAGGTACCGTTCGCGGTTACAGTAAATGCATTGCCCACAACGGTTTCTCCGTCAGTCGCAAAGAACGCTGTTCCTTGATTGCCCGCTGCCCACTTGATTTCATTGACTCCGCTGCCGGTATCAATGGCAACCACGTTTACCGTAATATCCCCATTCGTCGCACTCGTCGGATCCGCTGTCAAGCCGATCGCAGGCGCTATTGAATCCATCCGAACATTCAGTACATATTGCGCTTCTGTGACCCCGTCCGGAATCGTCACATCCACGGTAATGGTGTTCGGCCCTTCATGCAAGCTTATCGGCCCCGAGCTCGTCCCGCTATCCACAACCGTGTTATTGATCTCGAGTTCCGCGAACGGATTGCTGCTCGTGGCTGTCACCGAGATGGCGTTGGAAGCCGTTGCTAGGTCATACGCATAATCGCCGGAATCGAAAGTCAAGCCTGGGATATCGATTTCCAGATCTGCCAATGCGGCTGTAATCGCGCTGAAAGCATGCCCATGATCTTCCGCATAAGCCTCCGTTGTAGATCCCGCATAGCCATATAGGGTAAGCCCTGCAGGGTTGTTGGCAAATTGACTGAACCCTTCAGTAAACTTCTCACTATACTCTAGATCTCTATTAAGCACGAGAACAGCCTGCAAAGAATTATCCGAGAATGCGTCTGACCATAGCTTATTCACATGGCTCGGAATGATCACCTGGGTTAATTGATTCCCTTGAAATGCGCGATATTCAATTTCCGTTACGCTGTTCGGAATGATTATACTCGTCAAATTGTTGCCCCCGAATGAGCTGTCACTGATCTTTGTCAAATTCTCCGGGAGGGTAACGCTCGTAAGTTGATTATCCCAGAATGCACCTTCTCCAATATCGGTTACCGTGCTGGGAAGGGTTACATCCGTCAGGCTATTCCTGTAGAATGCCTGATGTCCCACTCTTATAACACCTTCTTCGATTGTGAGCCTATTCCCCCCAAAGGGCGGTACCCAAAAACTGTGGTTGCTTATTTCAACAACACGTTTCCCCGCTATTGTCGCAGGGATAACCAGATGCGATTCCGAAAGCTCTGTATAGCCTGTAATCGTTACTGTGTCGGCATCAATGTCCTCATAGATATAATTGCCATCCACAGCCGCATACGTGCTCGTCACCAGGAGCAATGCGACGCTCCCCCACAGCAGCAGCGGCAGTGTTGCAAGTCCTATGTTCCTAACTAAACTTCGCATCATCATCAATCCCACCTATCTCCTCTTGTTGTAATTCGTGCCTACCATATCACACGGCTATGATAAAATTATGATAGAATCCAATTACATCATCTGAATTACTCGACTCAAAGGAGCACTTTAACAATATATGGGATTCCCTTGGACGTTATCCTCAGTCACCATTCTACTTTCGGCCATTCTTATATGCATCATGTTGATGTATGCGATCGTGTACCATCGGGAACGAGGCGTGCGCTTTTTCGTATGGGTGTTAGGCTGCCGAGTCGTATATGCCGGAAGCGTGATACTCGAGATCAGTCGCGCAGACTTGCAGTCCAAGCTTTTTTTTCGAAATATTGAGCAGACGGCACTATTATTCATGGTGCCATTGATGGTGCTGTTCGTGTTGGACCTCATCGGCAAGGACAAGTGGTTGCGTCTGCGATGGGCCTTCTCTCTCTTTGCCATATTTGCTTGCTGGGCCGTCGTGATCTGGGCAGATCCGCACTGGCATCTGATTAATCGGACACAGGTATTGACGGATGGACACCTGGTCGTGACGAAAACCCCGTACGCAACCGCATTCAACCTTTTCTGCTATAGCATCATTGCGGGCTGCGTGTTCGTTCTGATTCGTTATATCCGTAATTCGCGTCCAGAATTCCGCACAGCAGGCATGTGGCTTCTGTTGTTCGGCAGCATACCGGTCACGGTGGAAATGATGAAATTATTCATGCCCGCACTCTCTCCATGGCTCCTGCCTCTCTCCGTGTATAGCGGAATATGCGGCATGATCATGTTCTGGATCATCATGCGGAAGAAGCTTTTCTCAAGCGTGCCTTTGGCGAGGAACATCGTGGTAGACACGATGCGTGAGGGCATGCTCATTATGAATACGGCTGGCAAGATTATTGATAGCAATCGATTGGCTCGCTTATTACTAGAGGATAACGGCAATCGCCCCATTCTTGGCCGTAGTTATAAGGAAGTGCTCGCAGCTTGGCCGCAGTGGCAGTCTGCATGCGCTCATATGGAAGAACGCAGAATCGAGATCAGTACCCGTGTCGGACATGAGAGAAAATCATACATCGTGAATGTCTATCCGTTCTTCACCCAGCTGCGGCGCAAGCTCGGGACGATCTCCATCATTATCGATATTACGGAGAAGCAGCAAGCGCTGGAGCAGATCGCGCACCTGAACCAATTGAAAGATCAGCTCTTCACGGCCGTATCCCATGATATTCGTCAGCCATTAGCCGTTCAAGTCAGCTTGTTGGAACTTCTGGAGACAGACAAAGGATCATCTAACCACGCCGGTAACGAGATTATACAGGCGCTAAGCGAACAGATTCGTAACACCTATACGATTGTCGAGAATCTCATGGAATGGTTTCGCGGCCAGAAGGACGGCATTGTGCTGCATCCCGAATCGCTTCTCCTATCTGACCTTGTCGATGAAGCCTGTCGGTTACTCTTGCTGAACTGCGAGATGAAGCAGATCGCGCTGCACGTCCAAGTAGATGAGAACATTCGTGTTTATGTCGATCGTGAAGCGCTTATTCTGGTCATTCGCAATCTTCTATCCAATGCCATTAAGTATTCGCATCAATGCGGCATGATTCAACTGAGCGCCAGAACGATCGATAACAGCGTCAAGTTCACGGTCTCCGATCATGGCGTGGGGATGAATGATGAACAAATTCGCCATCTATTCGATGATACGCGGTTTGATTCAACGGTAGGCACCGCCGGCGAGAAGGGAACGGGTCTGGGTTTGCTCGTAAGCCGTCAATTTCTGCAAATGTCCGGCGGACATCTCAAGGTGCAGAGTACGCCTGGGGTTGGAAGCACCTTTACAATCGTGCTGGAGGGCGGTGATTTGAGATGAGGGTAATCGTGATTGATGATGAGAAAGCCATGCATCTCGTGATGAATCGCTTGTTATCCGAGATCAGCGGGGTTGTCGTGGTTGGCTGCTATCAGAACGCAGCACAGGCGCTGGAGCATATACGGCAAGAGGAGATCGATCTCGTATTCATCGATATGATGATTAGGGAGCATCACGGGTTGGAGGTCGCCCGTCAGCTTCGTGCAACCCACAGTGAGGTAGACATCGTATTCGTTACCTCGCACAAGGAGTTTGCGATTGATTCATTCGACAGCTATCCCCTCGATTATATGATCAAGCCTGTATCGAAAGCACGTCTGGAACAGACGATCATGCGAGCCGCAGCAAGAATCAGTGAGAGGTCCACTAAGAAGGATAGCACCGACGGAAAGCTGATCGTGCGAGCCTTGGGGGGATTCGAAGTACGGAGCGAGCAAGCCGGACTTGCCAAGTGGATTTCGAAGAAGAGCATGGAGCTGTTCGCTTACTTGCTCATGCATAGGGGGCGCCCTGTGTCCAAAGGCCGGATTATCGAGCAGATCTATACCGACACGCCGGAGAAAAATACCGCAACCTACGTGAATACGAATATTTATCAGCTTCGAAAAACGTTGCATGCGATAGGGCATAAGGACATCATCGTGCACGCTCAAGAGCAATACTGGCTGCTCCTCGATCATGTCGAGATCGATTTCGTGCAGTTCGAAGAGCAGGTATCTCGATTCACGGCAATCGAGTCCGAGGATCTGGGGAAGGCATTGGCATGCGAGCAGCTCTACACCGGCGAATTATTCGAGGACCGATCCTATGAATGGTCGATTACCGAGCAGATTCGTCTGCACCAAAAGCACACCGACTTCACCATATTGTTGAGTCGGAGTTTACTTAGGCATCGAAGAGCCGAGCAAGCGACTCCGCTCATCAAGAAGCTGCTTCTAAGCGATGAGTGGGATGAGGAGGCGAACTTGTTGCTGCTTCAGGCTTATAGTGAACTGAAGGATCATGCAGCATTCACGCAGCATTATGCGCATGTATCAGGCCTATATAAGCAAGAGTTATCCGCTCCCCTTCCCGCGGAATTCTCGGAGATCTATCAACAATTCATACAACAAATATAAGAAGACACCATAGAGCAAATTTCATCGTGAAGTGCACCTCTTATAGTGGACATTGGATTACACCCTAGTGTTTTAACCGATAAAACTATAGGGGGTGCTTTTCGTTATGGCAAAGAAAGGACAAAAGCTCGTCACATACAGCTTCGAGATTAAGAAGAAAGCGATTGAGATGCGACTTCAAGGAACGACCATAAAGAAAGTGGCAGAAGAACTAGGAATAGTGGACATTGGGCGACTGAAGGTTTGGATGCGCCGGTACAAACAGATGGGCGATTTTGGACTCATGGATCACCGTGGAAAACGAGAGCAGTACATCAACGAGGACCGCTATATCAGACGTTTAGAAATGGAGAATGCCATCCTAAGAAAGCGGTTGGCCTTTACGAAGGCGGAGGTGTACCAGAGAAGTAGAGGCTCGTCCACGAGCTCCGTGAAAGCTTTAACGTCGCAGAGCTCTGTAAAGAAGTCGGCGTCTCCCGAAGCGGATTCTACGCCTATGTAAAGCGGATGGACATCGATAAAGATCAAGCAGATAAGCAGATTGTTCGTGCTACCTTCGAGCGATATAACGGCGTCTACGGTTACCGGCAAGTTCAGCTCTTTCTGAGCCAAGACCACGGTGTTTGGATGAACCACAACCATATGAGCGAGCGAAATGACGCGGAGCTTGTACTGTAGACATTCTCGAAGGCATTTAAAAAGGTGAAGGACGTGACAGGCCTTATCGTTCACA
>JAEZCJ010000017.1 GCA_023433615.1 Bacillota bacterium
GTTGTTCCTGCTACTGCTACTGCTACAGCTACTGCTACTGCTACTGCTACAGCACCCGTTCCCGCCGAATGAATGCGGGTTGTTCGCGCTCATTCGGCCCGCTCCTATACCTGCGTTGCCAAGCGCACAGAAGGCCGTGCAACCGATGCTGGATCGCATCTGGCGCACGGCCTTCCTACTTACTTATAATCGATCGAGCTATTGTCGGCGAACGAGGCCTGTACGCTCCATGAATGCTGCGAATGCGGCGCGCCCCGGCTCATCCTGCTTGAATACGCCGGCATCGAGCAGCACTTCCTCGAACTTGCGGCCGACCTCGTCCCGCAGCACGGTCCCGGCCTGCTCGGCCGTCAGCGACGTGCCGCAGCGGTCGATCAGCTGCGCGATCCATGGCGCATGCTTCGCCAGCGGATGATCGGGTGCCGCAACTGCCTGCGCGTCATAAGGAACAGCTCCCGTCAGATACGCCGCAATCTGCGCCGTCTCGTCCTTCAGTCGCCCCGGGAGAACGGCAAGGCCCATCACCTCGATCAAGCCGATGTTCTCCTTCTTGATATGATGCAGATGCCGATGCGGGTGGAATATCCCGTCCGGGTGCTCGTCGCTGACGCGATTGTTGCGGAGCACGAGGTCGAGCTCGAACCCGCCGTCCGGCGAGCGTCGCGCGATCGGCGTAACGGTATTATGCGGCACGGACTCGCCGCTCGCGCCGACTGAATACGCAGCTATATCCGCGTCAGGATCGCTGTAGCCCGTCCACGCCTCCAGCAGGCTGCACGCCGCGGCGTGCACGCTTGCGCGATCGAGCCCGTTCAGCCGGACGACGGACATCGGCCATTGCACGATGCCCATCGCAACGCCTGGGTATGCAGGATGGCTGTAGACCGACTCGAGCTGCGCTTTCGCCATTGCGAACGTATGCCGCCCGCCCTGGAAGTGGTCATGATCGAGAATCGAGCCGCCGACGATCGGAAGGTCGGCATTCGAACCGACGAAATAATGCGGGAACTGCTCCAGAAAGTCCAGCAGCCTAGCGAAGGTCACCGGCGATATTCGCATCGGCACGTGCTCGCCCTTCAGGACGATGCAGTGCTCGTTATAGTACACGTATGGAGAATATTGGAAGTACCAGCTCTCATCCTGCAGCGTCAGCGGCAGAATGCGCAGGTTCTGCCTCGCCGGGTGATTCGCCCTGCCGGCATAGCCGACGTTGTCGGCGCAGAGCAGGCAGCGCGGATACCCGCTAGGGGGCAGCGTCTTCAGCAGCGCGATCTCCCGCGGGTCCTTCTCCGGCTTCGACAGATTGATCGTAATCTCGAGCTCCCCGTAACCGGTCGGCTGCTTCCAATACTCGTTCTTCTCGACGCGGTCCATTCGAATATAGTTCGCATCGACGTTCAGCTTGTAGAACGCGTCCGTCGCTTGCTCGATCCCGGATCCCGCAGCCATGCTGCGAAAAGCCTCCGCCGTCTCCGATGGCCGCGGCATCAAGAGCCCCATGATTCTGGCGTCGAGCAGATCGCGATACGTCATCGCGTTGTCCACGAGCAGTCCGATCGATGCCGCGTAATCGAGCAGCGGCTCGAGCAGCTCCGAGGAGCGGCCGGCCAGCGGCTCAACCGCTTCCGAGCCGCTCGGGGCAGGCTCCGCGAATCGGAACAGATCGAGCAAAGCGTTGCGTGCGTGCGACTCGTCCAGCGGTTTCAGCATGCCGTTATGCAGGGCATAGCGAACCAGCCGTTCGATCAATCGCTTCGCTTCTTCCGCCGATGGCGGCTCATGTAATTGCTGCATGCTGTATCTTCCTTCCCATTGCCGTTCGCGCTCAGCGTCAGCCAAGCCGCGACGGCTTACTTATCTCCGTAGCCTTCGGGATGTCTCATATGCCAAGACCATGCGCTGGCAATGATCGTCTCCAGATTCGAGCGTTCCGGACGCCAGCCGAGCTCGCGGCGCGCGCGCTCCGAAGAAGCGACCAACACGGCCGGATCGCCTGCGCGGCGCGGCTCGACGACGAGCGGAATCTCTCTGCCGGTTACGCGGCGGGCCGTCTCCACGACTTCGCGCACCGAGTACCCGTTGCCGCTGCCGAGGTTATAGACCGCGCTGTCCGAGCCCGTCCGAAGCTTCTGTACGGCCAGCACATGCGCATCCGCCAGGTCGCTGACGTGAATGTAATCCCGGATGCAGGAGCCGTCCGCCGTGTCGTAATCGTCGCCGAACATCGAGATATGCGGACGCTGCCCCAGCGCGGCCTGCAGCACGAGCGGGATCAGGTGGCTCTCCGGCTGATGGTCCTCGCCGATTGTGCCGCTCTCATGGGCGCCGGCAGCATTGAAATAGCGGAGCGATACGTAGCGAATGCCATGTGCCACGTCGAACCAACGGATCATGCGCTCCATCGCCAGCTTCGTCTCTCCGTACGCATTCGTAGGCAGCGTGCGGTCGGTCTCTTCGATCGGCACGCGCTCCGGCTCGCCGTAGGTTGCCGCCGTAGACGAGAATACGATTCGTCTGACGCCATGCCTATTCATCGCCTCGAGCAGGCATAACGTACCGTATACGTTGTTGTGATAATATTTGCCGGGGTCCTTCATGCTCTCGCCCACCAGCGAATTCGCCGCAAAATGGATGACCGCATCGATCTCGTTATCCGCGAATACGCGATCCAAGAACGCCGCGTCCCGGAGGTCTCCCTCGTACACCTTGCCCCCCAGCACCGCTGCCCGGTGGCCTTGTTGCATGTTGTCTGCGACGACGATTTCTTCCCCGCGCTCAAGCAGCGCCGCCACGGCATGCGAACCGATATAACCCGCTCCGCCTGTCACTAATACCGCCATTCGTATCTCTCCCTTCGCTTCTCCTGCGTTGTGCTCGCCGTCTATTGCAGACGTTCTACGCCATTGCCGATGGAGCATGCATAGAAGTCAGCCGTCAGGCCTGTCGCTTCCCGGTATTGACGTCCGACCTCTTCTTGGAACCGTTCCACGCTGTCCTTGTGTACCAGCGATACCGTACAGCCGCCGAAACCTGCGCCGGTCATGCGCGAGCCGAGAACGCCGGGCACGCCGCGAGCCGCTTCGACCATGGCGTCCAGCTCGTCGCCCGTCACCTCATACAGGTCGCGCAGCGAATCGTGCGAGCCGTTCATCAGCTGACCGAAGGCTGCCAGATCGCCTTGCCTCAGCACCTCGACGGACCGCCTCGTCCGATCGATCTCCTCCACGACGTGGCGCGCGCGTCTCCGCACGGTCTCGTCTTCGATCAAGTGCGCATTGGCGTTGAATTGCGCCAGATCAAGCTGCCCCAGCAGCTTCAGGTCCGGGAATGCCTGACGCAAGTCGGATACGGCTTGCTCGCACTGGCTGCGGCGCTCGTTATACTTCGAATCGACAAGTCCTCTGCGCTTGTTCGTATTGCCGATCACCAGCCGGTAGTCGCCGCTCGTAAAAGGAACGAGCTCGTACTCCAGCGTGTCGCACATGAGCAGAATGGCATGATCCTTGCGTCCGTTAGCTACTGCGAACTGATCCATAATGCCGCACTTGACGCCGTTGAATTCGTTCTCCGACTTCTGCGCGAGCAGCGCGATTTGCACCGTATCCGTCTGCTGCCCTGCCAGCGTGAGCAGTCCATACGCGGTCACGACCTCGATCGAAGCCGACGAGGACAAGCCTGATCCGTTCGGAATCTCGCCATGATAGAGCAGATCGAAGCCGTGCCCGAACGTCGTGCCCTGCTGCTGCAGCTCCCGCACGATTCCCTTCGGATAGTTCATCCAGTCGTCCGCCTCGTCATAGACGATCCCGTCGACCGGCAGCTGCTTCTTCAGTTCGAAGTTCGTCGTGGCCAGGCCCAGCATGCGATCTTCGCGCGCTCTTGCGAGCATCGTCGTGCCGAAGGTCAATGCCGCAGGAAAAACATACCCGCCGTTGTAATCCGTATGTTCGCCAATCAAGTTCACGCGACCCGGCGCATGGAATGCTGCAATGCTTTCCTCGCTGCCGCCGTACAATTCGATGAACCGCTTCTTCAGTTGCTGGATATCTGCCATTGTGTCACATTCCCTCTCTCTTCGGATTGACCGCTTGTGATCACGAAGCATCACTCGAAGTTTATTCGGCTTCGAATCTTGAACGCTAGCGAAATTTCCGGTGCTCACGCAGGTTCAGCCTGCGCTCCGCTCCACGATCTCTACTATCGTCCAACTTTAGCAAATGCTTTCGATGCTGTGTTTCCTTCGGAAACACTTGAGGTGCTGACAACCGGTCTCTTTAAAATGTTCTGGCTAGCTTCTAGTGTCAGTATAAGGCAACCGTCGGTTGGAAGCGAATGGTCGTAAGTGTCTGCTGCATGGATTAATGTGACTTCCTAATCCGATCGGATTCTCCGCATCTCATGAATTGTGGTATGATTCCTATAGATTGACCCCTTAAGGAGAGATGGAGGGATAGCACTGTCAGATGCAACTACACCTTCCATGCCGGCCGAGTCCTACGCCGTCGTGTCGAATCCGGTATCGATCGAGCACGGCGACTTGAACGTGCTGTTCAGCGGGGAGAGCCAGACGAAGCCGGGGCATAAGCTCGGTCCGAAAGTATACGATCTCTACCTCCTGCACCATGTGCTCTCCGGACACGGCACTTTCCGGCAAGGCGACCGTGACTATGCGATCGGGCCGGGACAATCCTTCCTCATCCGTCCCGAGACGCTCGTCGCCTACGAATCGGACCTCACCAAGCCATGGCGATATCGGTGGATCGCCTTTGCCGGAGCGAGCAGCGAGGCGATGCTGGCCGCGGTAGGCTTGTCCAAGGCGGGAGGGAGCCCGATTATCGATACGGGCGCGAGCGGCAAGCCTGCCGCATACTTCCGCCGAATTCAACGTACGTTCCGGGAAGGCAGCCCCTATGCGCATATCGAAGCGGCGGGCTACCTCCGGCTTCTGTTCGCCGAATATGGAAGAGTGCTCTCCGCGCAGGGAGAGCAGCAGCCCCGAATCGGCGAAGAGACTAGCGCGCTGGTACAGCAGGTGATTCGATACTTGTCCACGCAGTATACGGAGCCGGTCTCGATCGAGCGAATGGCCGATACGCTCGGCTTTAATCGCGCCTATCTGTCGCGAGCGTTCAAGCGGCATACCGGCATGTCGCCCGTCAATTTCCTGCTCAAGCTCCGGATCGACAAAGCGCGTCAGCTCCTTCGCGAACGGAAGGAGCTGACGACGCAGCAGATCGCCGCTTCGGTCGGCTTTCAGGACCCCTTGTACTTCTCGAAGCAATTCCGCCGATTTTACGGCCAGCCGCCCAGTGACTATCGCAAGGAGATGCGCCGACTCTGAGCCCGAGAGAGCAGCCGGTTACAACTTGATTCCGCCGGCAAAGATGAGCCGCGCGGCCGGCTCATGCCGCCCGATCGCTTCGCCTGCATCGCCGAGCCTCTCCTCGGGGAAGCGCTCGCGTATGCGCTGTGCCAGCGCAGCGACCGGCTGGGCCGACTGCGGCTTCGCCTCGCCGAACATGGCGGCGATGTCGTCCAGCATGCCTGCGACGATCGCAGGCATTGCCGTGTCGGAATCCCCGCACAGCTTCACGGCGAGCCCGAGTCGATGCCGCGGGAGCGCCAGCGCCAGCGTGCCCGGCGCGCCGCTCGCGGCGAAGATGCCCTGCTCCCGCAGGAGCTCCGGCAGCGTGAGCGGCGGGCTATGCCCGGAAGCGGCAGCGATGCCTGCCGCCGCGGCTGCGCCGGCAACGCGCTCAGCCGCCCTGCGGGCGGAAGCGTCCGCCCAATCCTCGGGCGGTGCGGCCATGCGCGCGTACACGAGCGCGAGACGCCATAGCGGCATCGCGTAGCCGGGCAGTCCGCAGCCGTCCCGCACCCGTCCCACCGCGCCTTCGCCGATGCCCGCGAACTCGGCCATCCGCCGCAGCATCTCCCGCTGCACGGGATGGTCCGGCTTCGTATAGCCGGCCAGGGGCAAATTATATTGCTTGCATATGGCGAGAATGCCGACGTGAATGGCCGCGCACGGATGGGCATGCTTCCGTTCCTGCCGGGCTTGCGGGTAGATCGCCTCCTCGGGAACGCCCGTACGCGAAGATAATTGCTCCGCCACAGCCGCGCGTTCATCTTCGTCGCTCAGCAATCCGGCAAGCGCCGCAACCGTCCGATCATCGTAAGCGTCACTCTCCCGCAGACCGGCCAGCAGCACATGAACGGCTTGAACCGGCATCGCCATCGCGCGCAGCAGCGTCGTCCAGCCGGGATCGCCCGCCCAGGCGATCAACCGCCCGTCGGAATCGACAACGGCTGCGTGACCGGCATGCACGTATTCCGTCCAATCTCCTCGCGTGCTGACGGCCAATTGCTCGCCCTTCGGACGTACTGCCGCCCTTCTTGCTTCCTCCCGCTCAATTCCCATTCCGTCACCCACCTTTACCGAATGATCACGAAACTCATCGGGAAGCATACTCGGCGTCGAATCATTATAGTCTATTCGGGCAGGGCGGGAATCAGCATCGCTTATTGCGTTAGTCCCGGCGATTACGATTGCCGAGACGGCATGCCGGCTGCATGGCGAATAACCGAGCGCATGCATGCGCTCGGCTGCTCTCGCCGCCCCAGTCCTCTTACACCAATTCCCTCGCTCCGCAGCCGCGCATGACGTCCTCAGCTGCCGATTGCCGCGCGTCCGCACCTTGTTCGAACTCCGCCGTGACGAGGAATCGCCCTTCGTTCAGCGCCTCCGTGCAGATCGCCCCGGCTCGATCGCCTACTCCAAGCGCATGGAGCGCGCTCGACATCTCCTGCCCCTCTCGATTCCAGTTCCAAGCGAACGCCCCTGCCGGGAAAATCGTCGAGGCAGTGTAAGTCGACACGCCTGCCGCGCCGACGACCGGCGATGCGCTCGCTCCTCCGATATAGCCGCCCGGGAACGTGTCCAACGGGCCCTCTCCAGAGTCCTCGCGCGTATCGACCAGATCATTGATCTCATCGACATGGACGTCCGTCTCGTTCTCTACTCTTCTCGAAGACTCGTAGTCCTTAGCCAGCACATGCAATCGATCGCGGCGAAATCCTGCCTCCTCCAGCCCCTGCACTGCTTCGATTGCCTGCTCCTGCGTATCGAATATTCCGATTACTCGCGGCATTTCTATTCCTCCCTTATGCGCTCTACCGTCATTATGCCCGTCTCGCTGCCCTTTCACCCGTTCTCGTACGCGGCGACCGCTCCATTTTCCACGGACAAGTGTCGAACGATGTCATGCCATGATTCATACGGCGGCAGTCTGGTTAAGAAGAGAAAGATTCAGTACAATGAGCAATAAGCAAGCACCACATACCTGCGGCAGGTCGCGCAGCCTCATGACTGCCGGGGGAGTCACACATGTCGGGAGAGGAAACCATGAAGCAGCCTGAAAAAATTCAATTAAGGACGGAGCAGACAGATACGACGTACACGGTCTATGTCAGCGGCGAGCTCGACTTAGAAGTCGCCTCACAGATGCGCGCTGCCATGGCCCCGCTTGTAGAGAGCACGGACAGAGCGCTGGTACTGAATCTCCGAGATCTCCAATACATAGACAGCACCGGCATCGGCATTCTCGTCTCCGTGCTGAAGGCCAGGCATGCCAGACAGATGCCGTTCTACGTCGTAGCGATTCCCCCTGGGATTCGGAAGCTATTCGATATGACCTGAATAACGCCTTACATCACGAAACAAGGATAAGATTGATCGGGAAAGCCGGCCGTTCCCGCTTTTGCCCCAAGACGCGACCGGCTGATTAGGACTAGAAAGGATCGAGGATGACATGCAATGGAAGTAACCGACGAAACAGTAACGCTTCGAGTACCGGCATCCGCAGAATACGTAGATCTCGTTCGGGTAACCCTCTATGGCATTGCCGCTAAGATGGGATTCTCTTATGAAGAAATCGAAGATATGAAGGTCGCAGTCTCGGAGGCTTGCAATAACGCGGTGCTTCACGCCTATGGCAGCCTGCAGGCCGGCCATGCTGCCCAAGTGCCTAATCATCCCCTTATCGTGGAGATTCGCTTCATCAAGCACCGGGATGCGCTTTCTATTGTCGTGAAGGACAACGGCCAGAGCTTCGATGCACGCGGCCAAGCCAAGCAGTCCTCGCCGCTGGAGCACGGCCAATCCATTGACGAGCTGCATGTAGGCGGATTAGGGCTCTATCTCATGCAAGCGTTAATGGATCATGTGGAGGTGCACAGCGGTTCCGGCACAGAAGTCATCTTGACCAAAAGATTGGGCCGAGGTGAAGCGACCGTATGAGCACGCAGCCCGCGAATCAACCGTCCAAGGAGCCGACGTCGCTGATCATGGCCTATCAAGCCAATCCGACGAACGACCTGGCGACCCGACTCATCGAGCTATACGAACCGATGGTGCGCATGGCAGCGGGCAAAATTTCCAGGAACCGTCCCGATCTATACGAGGATCTGTATCAAGTCGGCCAAATGGCCTTGCTGCGATTGTTCGCGCAATACGATGCCGAAGTCGGCGTACAGTTCGAGCCCTATGCTATGAAGAGCATCATCGGTCATATGAAGAACTATCTGCGCGATAAATCTTGGTACGTACAGGTCCCGCGCCGGATCAAGGAGAAGGGCATCATCGTGCAGCAGGCGATCGACGAGCTTACGGTCAAGCATGAGAAATCGCCGAACGTCCACGAGATCGCAAGCCATCTCGAGCTAACCTACGAGGAGACGCTGGAGATTCTGGCCGGCAGAGACCTGTACCACTATGTCTCCCTCGATACGCCGATATCCGAAGAAGACAACTCGACCACGCTAGGCGAATTGATCGGGTCTAGGGCAGACGAGTACGATTCGATCGACAACAAGCTCGACCTGCAGTCCGCCATGTCCAGGCTGAAGACGGAAGAGCGCCAAGTCCTGGAGCTCGTATTCGACCGCGGCCTGCCGCAGCGCACGATCGCCGACCTGCTCGGCGTATCGCAGATGAGCATCTCCCGCATACAGAAGCGGGCGATCGACAAGCTGAAACATCTGCTCGCGGACGATGCACGGAACGAACCCGAATAAGGCCTCGCGAAGGTTGTGCGCGCAGGCCTTTTCGGAGTATGATGGACATATTACCGATTGAGCGGACAGAACTATCGACGCTGAGGGAAGGGAGGGTGCCGATGAATCATCGCATGCTGCGCTACACGGCTGATTGGGAATGGCATATGCTGACCGGAGCCGACCTGAGCGCTATGGATGCCAGCGAGCTAACGTCGCTGAAGAGACAGCTTCCGGGCTGCGCGGAGTGGCTCGATGCGAGCCTGACGAGAGCGGAAGGGCATGTGACGATCGCTGAGCTGGCAGAGGGCGAGGACGCGGTATACGGCACCCTGCTGATCCAGCTGTCGGAGGACGACCATGACGTGGAGCCGCTTCATTATTGGGTTACTGCCACGCGCGTCGTCACGCTGCAGCGGGACTTGCGCTACACGCTCCGGCTGCAGCGCTCGCCATGGGAGGACAAGCTGGGACGCTGCCAGAGCGCGCTTGAAGCGTTCGCGGTCATGCTATGCGGGGCAATGGAGCCGCTGCATAACGGACTAGACGCATTCGAACTCCGGTTAAGCGAGCTCGAGCAGGCGATGCGTTATCGGAACCGGTCCGATCTATTGAACATGATCGTCGACCGCCGCTACGAGCTGCTCCACTGGAGCCATCACTATATTGCGGTTAAGGAGCTCGAAGGCTCGCTCAAGGAAGCGTTCATGGACGCCCTGACGAATAGCGAGGGCTACCGCAAGCTTGCCTATCGCTTGGAGAGAGTCTCAGACGTTCTCGAGCATTACGCGAGCGAGATCGATACGCTGATCTCGATGGATGAGGCGATCACGACGTTCAGGGGCAACGATATCATGAAGACGCTGACGATCTGGACGGTATTGTTCATGCCGGCTACCGTGATCGGCGCGCTCTGGGGCATGAATCTTGCGCCGCTGCCATGGGCACGAGAGCCTTGGGGCTTCGCCTCGCTATGCGGCTTCGTGGTGATCGTCACGCTCTTCATCTACCTGTGGCTGTGGCGCAGAGGCTGGACCGGCGATATTCTGCACCCCCGCAAGCGCGGCAGCAGCCTACTTACGCCCGAGATTCGGAACTTGGAAGAACGGACGCGAACAGCCAAGCAGCCTCGCAGGAAGCGGGACATTGCCTCCGTCAGCGAGCAGCAGCCGTCAGCCTCTGCTCACCAGGCCGCTCTCCCGAGCAGGGCATCTCGCCGTTCCACTACGTAGCCTAATGCGCCGCGGCCTTGCGGATATCTACCCACACCAAGCATTGATCGTCCATACGTTCGGACTGTTCGGCCAGTTCGGTCAGAGGAGCCGTCCATTGCTCAGGCGGCATTTCGCGGCTCAGCTCCGTGAGCTTGTCGAACAGTCGCTCCAGCCGCTCCCCCTCCGGCGCATCCATGGCGTCGACGAACCCGTCCGTTACGAGCACGACGCGGTCTCCCTCCGATAGCGCAATCCGGTGCGAAGCGATCTGCAACTGGTCGAACATCCCGATGGCGGCGCAGCCGCCGGCCAGCCGTTCCGCGCTGCCGTCTCTTCGCATCACGAGTCCGGGCGGATGCCCGGCATTCACGTATTCGAGTACGCCAAGCTTAACGTCCACGACGAGATAGATTCCCGTATAATAATATTGAATCAATTGGTCCGCGAATTGAAGCGACAACGCCCTGCGATTCAATTCCTCCATGACGCGTTTCGGATCGACCAGCTGCACCATCGCTTCCTTCAGCACCGACGCGATGAACATGCATACGAGCGAAGAAGAGATGCCGTGTCCCATCGCGTCGATGACCGCAACGCCGTATCGGTATTCGTCGATCCGATGCCATGCATACAGATCCCCTGCCAGCACTTCCGAAGGGCAATAGATCGAACCGATCGACACATGCGGCTCATCGACCGGATTCGGCATCGCGGCCGCCTGCACCCCTCTGGCCAGCTGCAGTTCCTCGCGCAGCCTGCGATCCCTTTCCTTATGCCAATCCTTCTCCTCCTTGAGCCGAAGCGCGACGCGAATGCGTGCCAGCAGCTCGATCTTGTTGATCGGCTTGGTCACATAGTCGATCGCGCCGGCATCCAGCGCTTCGGCGAGCTTCTTCGAATCGCCGATCGCCGTCACCATAATAATCGGAATATCGCGGAGTCTGTCCGACTGCTGGATGGCCATACAGGCCGAGATGCCGTCAACGCGGGGCATCATCATATCCAGCAGGATCAGATCGTAATCCGGCTCCGACTGGGAGGCGCTGCCTTGCTCTAGTCCTTCATCCGTTAATCCGAGCAGACGGAACAGTTCGGTTCCCGACGATGCCGATCTCACGTCCCAATAACCGGCTCGCTTCAGCATCTCCTGGACGACCGTCACGTTCATCGGGTTGTCGTCTACGATTAGAATACGCATGTTTCATCTCCTAGCAGCCCGCGCGGACGCGCAGCCGATCTTGAAGCT
>JAEZCJ010000105.1 GCA_023433615.1 Bacillota bacterium
GCGTATTACAAGGCATTCGGCACGAAAGGAAGAAAATGGACCCAAGTAAAGAAAGAAGCGTTTGACGTCATGACCGCCTGGGCATTATCGCAAGGCATGGACCAATCGGAGCTGAGGATTCGCGCTCATAATAACGGCGGTGCGGCGGAAGAAGATTTTTATTATGAGGTTCACATGGACATGACTGGCAAAGAGGTCTCGCGTATGGAGGATTCACGAATAAGCTTGATAGACTGTGAAGGCGGGCTGTTCGTCGTTACGCCTGCGCTTCATCGTATGCTGGAGCCGACAGGGAAAGCGATTTGTGAATGGTTTGACAGGCAGAAAACGTACAAGATGACAGGTAAATGGTTTGAGGAATATATCATTCAGGGCGGACAAGTCACGTTGGATACAACGATTAGGATCCATTTCGGCGCAGAGAAATTGTAGATGAACGACGGATACAGCGAGTTGAAATAACGAGCGGCAGTCCAGAATTGATACAGTTCAAAGCTGCCGCTGTGAATGGGGCTCTTACCTCGATGCCAGCGGAAGGCGCAGACGCGAGAACGCGCCGTTCGCCGAGCCGAGGTAGAGGCTGCCGTCCGGCCCTTGCACGGCGAGATGGCTGCGCATGTATTCGCCGTGCGTCTCTGGATAGCCGATGGCTGCATCCTGCAGGCGATAGAGCGCGCGGCCGTCCTGCGGATCAAGCGCGATAACATCGGGCCCCGCCATGACGAGCAGCGGGCCGCCCTGCGGCGCGAGCAGCATGGTTGGCGCTTGCGCATCTGCAGAGATGGTGCCAGTGCCGATTGTCTGCCATTGGATACGGCCCGTCTGCCGATCGATCGCGGTCGGAAGCCCGTTGTAGGTCGCATACAGCGTGCCGTCACGCGAGAATACACCGCCGAAGGCGCGGCCGGGCAGCGTCCACAGCACCTTGTCTTCGATGGCATCGAAGAGAACGGTCTCGAATTCGGACGCCATCCAGTATCGTGAGTCATCAAGAGGCTTCTGAATGAGCCAGTGGCCGTTATCGATCGCTTCGACGTACTCGCCCGGAATGATGCGATGCCTAGCGTGAACGGCTCCGCTCTTCATGTCGACTAACATTCGATCCGCGCCAAGCGTTAACCACCGGACGGTCATGTCGCCGTCGAACGGGTTAGTACGCGGGGCGAAGAACGGCGATTCATGGACGTCGTTCGGGTCGGTAACGCCGAGCCCGCGAATCGACCATGCCTGCTTGCCGGTCCGCGGATGCAGCGCTTGGAGGGTGTCCGCTTGCAGCACGTAGATATAGGGATCGCTGCTCGATTGGTTCAGCAGCGTATAAGCTTCCTTGAATGACCTTTCCCATAGCAGCGTGCCGGCTTCCGCGCTCCTGACCTGCAAGAGTCCTTCGGCCTCATCCTGGAAAGGCTGGCTGAACGTGATGACAGCGCCGCTCGCACTCTTAAGGCCTACGAATTCCCGCTGTTCGGGAAGTACGGCTTCCCAGACCTTCTCGCCGTCCAGCATGCGAATCTGCTGCACGCGGTTGACGTGCTCGGCCGTGTCCTTGTCGATGCGGGTCAAGACGGTAACGTGTCCGCCGTCCTTGGTCGGGGCTGCATCGATTCCCGCATAGCCGGTGTCGATCTGCCAGCGAATGCCGCCGGTCTGGGCATCGACGCCAGCCAGGTTCGAATAGTAATGCATGCCGCTGAAGCCGCCGTCGTCCCCCAGCAGCAAGAGCGTATCGTCCGAGGCATGCAGCAAGTAGGTGTAGGCCAGCGAACCGTTCGTGCGCCAGATCGTCTCCGCTGCGACAGAATGTACCAACGGCAGCGTGCCGTACTCGTAGACGCGGTGGGGATGGCGGTAGCCGCTCTGGGCAATCTGCGCTTCATCCGTAAGAGGCAGCCTCCAGCGAACCTCGCGTAATAGCCCCCGCTCATCGAATGAGATAACTAGCTGCTCGTTCGCTCGTTCATACCGCCAGCTCGTCCCGACCCGCAGCGGCTCGTCTGTTAGGTTGAGCGGGTGCGAGACTTCGCGAACCGCAGGCTCGCCGAGCAGCTCCATGACGCGCTTCTGCGTCGTGCCAGGCGTTAGCAGCGCTTCGGCTGACGGTCGGAGCAGATGAGCGCCGGCGGCGCTGCTGCCTACGCCGCGCGCGATCGACATAACCAACGCCGCCTGCTTCGACTCGACCCAGACCAGCAGGGGAAGCGGCGACTCCGATTCGGAGCTTGCAGCATCTGACGGGATAATGACCGCATGCCAATCGAACCAACGATAAGCGCTAAGTACCGCATCATCGTTGGAGGATTGCCATCGCACAGTACTGCCTGGGAACAGCGACAGCGACGCATCTGGCGTCAGCTGCAGCAAGGCAGGCACTGCCTCTGTCACGGATTGAACGGCTGACGTCCCATACCAGCATGGGAACCATGATGCACCGTATGGGCTGTCTACCGCGCACCACTCGCCTTGCGTCTCGAGGATCGGATACTGTGCGCCGCTTCCGTCGTAAAAGTGCGTTCGCAGCGATTGCGTGATCTCGAGACTTCCATCCGCAGGCATAGCATAGAGCGGAGTCGGCATATGGAACGAGAGCGGACTCTGCAGAGGGGAGTCCACGTTCTCGCCCGCAATGGGCTGGGTTTCGGCGGGCGGCTGGACATTAGTGGCCGTATCCGCTGTGCCCTCATTCGTTGTATCGCAGCCTGCCATGAGAAATAGTAAGATGAGAAGCAGCCAGCGTAAGCCGTATAAGCGCCGCGCGTCCGTATCGATCGTATCTAGTGCCATTGTCGTGCTCAACCTCCCCAATGACGTCATAACCATTAGACGACCCGATGGCAAGAAAGTTGTCATGAACTGAATAACGCGAATCAGTTATGTTAAAAATAGAAAAAAAAGGGAGGCGGTTATGGATGGATGTTCAGATGGGTGCAGACATTGTGCTGGAGAGAATCAGGCAGCTGCAATCGGCTGGCGGAACGATCAGCAAAAAACGCATCAAGGAGAGCGATCCGGAGCTCATGAAGAGCGCGCTGTATTACTTCCCGAGCTGGGAGCATGCCGTCAAGAACGCGGAACAGCTCTAGCCGACAGTTAAGACCATTCATTCCTTGAACGCTGCTTCGGGATGAATGGTCTTTTCATGTCATTATGAAGTTTAGTTCTTCAGCTAATGCGAACCGAATGTCATCCGATACGCGGTCGGGGAGAAGCCGGTCGACGCCTTGAAGATTCTGGACAAGTAGGAGACGTCGGGTATCCCGACTCGATCGCCGATCTCGGATAGCAGAAGGTTCGTGGTCACAAGGAGCAGCTTGGCCTCATCCAGCCTTTTCTTATTGATATATTGAATCGGGGATGTCCCGAACTGCCGTTTGAATACGCGGATGAAATAGTTGGGATGCAAGTGAGCTTGTTCGGCTAATTCTTCGATCGTCAGGTTGCGGCGGTAATGGCGCTGAATATAGGCGATCACTTGCTGGAGCGGTTCGGATGCCGCGGATGGCTTGAGCAAATCCTGAGCGGCAACCGCACGTTCCATATAGTAGGCAATCAACCTAAGCATGGCGGATTGAACAAGCAGCGGTCCGCTAACGGAATCGGACGAATCGCATTCGAGCAGCTCGCGGAAGAGCCGGATCGCTTCGGCATCATGCTTCGTGTCGATATAATAGGGCACTTGCAGCAGATCAAATAGATTGCGTTCCCCGATTCGGGCAGTAAAATGGCACCAGTACTTCGTGTATCTCGGACCGGACGTATACGAATAAGATTGCTTGACGCCATGCGGCATCAGGAACCATTCCCCCGGCTTCGGGTTGAATTCCGAGTCGCCGATTTTCAGCCAGCCTTCCCCGTCGCAGATCAAATAGAATTTGTTATAGTCCGGCGTGTAGTCTAGTTCCCGCCAATCGGTCCACACTTGATTATAGCCGGTTGCGGTTACGCGTACTTCTAGATTTTCCAGATACAGCCGGGTTAATTGCCGTTCGTTGCTCATAGACGCACGCTCCCCTGAGGCAGAAGATAGTTTTATCCAACAGGAAGTTAAGATCGGATATTCATTCGGATACGCGAAGCTTGCTAGGATGGATTCGTATCCTTAATCGAACATAGGAGGCCTTGCTGCATGAATTGGAACACAATCGCTTCTGGTCCGTTTGAACCTACCTTCGAATCGCTCCGACAATTCGAGTGCCCGGAGTGGTTTCGGGACGCCAAGCTTGGCATCTGGTCGCATTGGGGCGCCCAATCGGTTCCGATGTACGGAGACTGGTATGCGCGCAACATGTACTACGAAGGATCCGAGCAATATCGCTATCATATCCGTCACTACGGACATCCGTCGAAATTCGGTTATAAAGATCTGGTGCAATTGTGGAAAGCGGAAGCTTTCGATCCGGATGCGCTGATGGACTTGTACACGGCTGCCGGCGCTAAGTATTTCGTCGCCCAGGCGATGCATCATGACAACTTCTTCAACTACGATTCTAGCATCCATCGATGGAATTCGGCCAATATGGGTCCGAAAAAAGATATTGTCGCGATGTGGAAGGAGGCAGCCTCGCGGCGCGGCCTGCCCTTCGGCCTTACCGAGCATCTCGGCGCGACGTTCAGTTGGTTCCAATGGAACAAAGGAAGAGATAATGAGGGGCCGTATGCCGGCGTTGCGTATGACGGAAGCGATCCGGCGTATGAGGATCTGTATCTGGCGAACGGCGAACATTACGACCCCGGGAAGAAACAATTCGATCCGATGGATCCCTGGTATACTTCCAATCCAAGGTGGCATCGGCATTGGCTATCCGTCATGAAGGAAATCATCGATAAGTATCAACCGGATCTGCTGTATTCGGACGGCGGGCTGCCGTTCGCCAGTTCGTGGGAGAAGCAGCAGGTATCCTTGGACGATCCTGCATTCGAGGCGGGGCTGCTTGCTGTCGCTCACCTCTACAATACAAGCGCGGCCAAGCACGGCGGCGCGAACCGCGCAGTCTATAACCAGAAGGACCGCCGCAAGGACATCTATTCCGTCGGAATATTGGATATCGAGCGAAGCCAGGAGCCGGATATCAAGCCCGAGCCTTGGCAGACCGACACATGCGTCGGGGACTGGTTCTACAATGTGAAGACCGTGTATAAGAAACCCGGGCACGTTATCGAAATGCTGATCGATATTGTCGCGAAGAACGGCAATCTGCTCTTGAACATTCCGCAGCAGCCGAACGGGACGATCGACGACGAGTGCAAGCATATTCTCCGGGAGATGGCAGCATGGATTCGAATATGCGGGGAAGGCATATACGGCACGCGTCCGTTCCGCGTATCGGGCGAAGGCGATTCTCGCGTGGTCATTGACCACTTCACCGAGAATAAGGTGGATTGGACATCGTCGGACTATCGGTTCACCCAGAAGGACAATATGCTCTATGCGTTCCAGATGCGGTGGCCGGAAGATAACCTGGCCGTCATTCGCACGCTGACGCAGGCGGATAAAGTGAAGTCCGTGCGGCTTCTGGGCGTGGGCGAAGTCGCATTCGAACAGCCTTACGGCGCATTGGTCGTCTCGCTGCCTGCAAGCCAGCCGACGGCGTATGCCCACTGCCTAGCCATCGAGCTCGAGCAATGAGAGGATGACGTAGGAACACTAATCGATTTGTAAAAAATACGACCGACTAGCGGGTTATAGCCCCCTGTCGGTCGTATTTTTGTTGGCCCAGACTCTCGTTGCGTCATTCCGATTCGGCGCAAATTGAAGGTGTCACATTTTGTTAACTATTCCTTTCAAAGCTGTCCCCTTTGGGCATTGGTGCAAGTATTGACAAATATTATACTACGAATGCAAACGTTATCGTTCACTGCTTTAGTCATTGGAAGGGGGTAAGCTGTACTTACAAACAGCCAATTGGAACCGTTTGCAAATGAACGAACAATAATGAGGGAGGACTTGAAATTGAAACGAATGAAAATGTTTACAACTCTACTGGTGGCCATGATGCTATTCTTGGCAGCGTGCAGCGCCAACAACGGCGGCAACGCGAATGTGCAAACCGAAACAGAAAATACTACGCAGTCCAATACGGGTACAGAGACGGATCCTTCGGGACAAGAGAGTAAGATGGAGGAAATCGACCTCGGCGGACGCACGATCAAAGTGGCAGCTTGGTGGGACCCGAAGCCGGCAGGGAACACGACCGGCGAACAAGCACGTCTTGCTAAGTTCACCGAACTCGAAGAGAAATATAACTTTACATTCGAGTTCCTCAACGTGCCGTTCGAAGAGTATATGAATAAATTTACGACGACAACGCTGGCGGGGGAGCCATTTGCCGATCTTGCCATCATGGAATTAAAGCACGCGCTGCCGGCCGTTAAGCAAGGGCTCGTGCTGCCTGTGAGCGAGTTCACCTCGGCGACGGACGACATTAATAACGATCAGCGTCTGATGCGGAGGCTGCCGGCCATCGGCGGCCAGGAATATGCATTCGGCGAGCCGGGGGTCCAGATCGTCGGCTTGTATTATAACCGGGATCTAGTCAAGAGACTCGGCGTACAAGATCCGCAAGAATTGTTCGCTGCCGGCCAGTGGACATGGGATAAATTCCTTGAGTTGGCAAAATCGGCGACACGTGACACGGACAACGACGGGAAGTTAGACACGTTCGGGTACGCGGGCTATGCGGCAGATGCCGCTCGACATTTTGGCGTCTCCAATGGCGTACTACTGGTCAATGATGATTTGACGCTCGGAATGACGGATACGAGAATGGTGGAAGCACTGGAATTTACCCACCGTCTGTATAACGTCGAGAACGTCGTCAAAGTAAAATCCGGCAATAAGATGGACTATAACGAGAACAATACGATTAAGGACGGCGATGTACTGATGTCGCTGAACTATGACTGGAACGTATCGGAGTTAACATTCGAAATCGGCGTCGTCCCTATCCCGGCTGGACCTCAGAGCGACGGTCAACACACGTACGCGAATACGGCGCAGAACGGCTGGTTTATTCCGAAAGGCGTACAGGATGCCGACTTGATCTATTCGATCTGGGAGCAAAGCTATGATATCCCTCCGACAGAGGAATACTTGGGACAAGATTGGCTCGAATCTCGGTTTACGAATCAGACTGACATCGACATGGCTCTTCAACATATTAACGGCACCGGCCGACTTACGCTTGAAGACGGCATACCGGACTTCCCGTTCTACGCGTTCATGGAGGAGATTATTGTCCAGAACCAATCCGTTTCCGCTACACTAGAGAAACATAAGCCGGCTGCGGAAGCAGCGCTTGCCAAGATTAAGTAACGGTGGCTGAATCGCAATCGGGAACAGGCGGCATAACACCCCGGGCAGACCCTATTGGGTCTGCCTCCGGGGTGTTTCGGTTGGCTTGCATTCATGTGTGCATATGTCTCATTTGGTTCATTATATTCGTGACGAATGACCTCCTTGGCTATCTACACTTCATTCTACATCACCTATACTACACCTAGCATCGAAGAAAACGGAGTACGGGGGGACGTTATGAAACTGGTATTGATCGGCGGCGGGAGCTTTGTATTCGCGCCAACCGTTCTGGAAGATGCAATCGTCAAGCATCGTCTCGCGGGGCAGTTGGTGCTGGTAGATCCGAACGAAGAAGCAGTGGAAGCGATGGCCGGTGCAGGTCGTCGTATCGCGCGGGAACTGGGGGTGCAGCTGGAGGTAATCGGCGTTACGGATCGTCTGTCGGCACTTCCCGGCGCGGATTACGTCATCGTCTCCGCTTCGCCGCAAGGGGCATACCGCTGGAAGATCGATTACGATATACTGTCGCGTCACGGCATGGCGGATCAAGCGAGAGAGTGCGGAGGGCTGGGAGGGATGATGAACGCTTTTCGTTCCATTACGCTGCTCCTCGAGGTCTGCAAGGACATGGAAGCTCTATGTCCCGATGCGGTACTGCTGGATGTGACGAACCCGATGCCGAGGGTCGTAACCGCGATTGAACGTTACACGAATATACGAAGCGCAGGCTTCTGCAGCATTGCGCATCGTGGACCGAACGGGTATGACTTGTTGCCCCGGCTGTTAAACAGGAAGCCTGAACATTTGAACATTGTGACGGCGGGTCTCAACCACTTTGCATGGGTGCGAGCCATTAAAGATAAGCGCACGGGAGAGGATCTGCTGTTCAAATTGTCTGAAATGGTCGCATCCGGAGACTGGCAGGGATTCGACGGAGAGACTGTGCGGGAACTGGGCGTCATGCGCCGATGGTTGCATGAATACGGTGCCGTCGCAGCCGGACATGTCGACCATCACGCGGAATATTTGCCTCCGCAAGCAGGCGTGCGCTACACGACCTCGCCGCCCTACCATGGCACGGAGGCAGACCGGGCGAGAAGGCTACGGGAGCTGCAATGTATTGCGGCAGGCGAGGGCGATTGGAACAGCATGTTCGATCATGGGAGCTGGGAGCATCCGGTCGATGTTGCGCTGGCCTTGCACGCAGGCACGAGCTTGAAGGTGGACATCTTGAATACGCGCAATGGCGATGCCATCCCGCAGCTTCCGGGAGATCGGATCGTCGAGGTGCCCGTCATGCTTGCAGGGGGCCGGATTACGCCGGAGCCTGTTCCTCCGTTTCCTGATAAGCTCGCAAGCTTGCTGCGCGTACTGTCCGATGTGCATGAACGGGTAGCCGAGGCTGCCGTGAAGGGAGACATGAAGCTCGCGCGCGAGGCAATCGGGTTGGACCCCGCAATCGTCGATAAGGAGAGGGCATACGCAGCGTTCAACCATATGCTGGAGGCCCACGCAGACCTGCTGCCGCAATTCGCCCGCTAGAGCGTCACGCTATCGATCCGGAGGGGATTCTAGTTCAAGCGGGGTGAGGTACGAGATGTCGCTGCCCTTCTGTCTGCGGAATGCGCCTGGTGTCATGCCCGTCCACTTAGCGAACTGGCGTATAAAACTCTGCGCGTTATCGTAACCGATCCGAAGCGCGATCTGCTCGATCGAGCCGGAGTCGTTCAGCAGTAACTGCATTGCCTCTTGCTGCCTTAGAACAGCCAAGTACTCGCGGGGCGACATGCGATAGGCTTCCTGGAAGACGCGATAACAATGCCTTCGGCTGACGCCGAGCTTGTCCGCGATAGCCGCAAGCCAGTTAACGGATAGTCTCTCGTCGTCGCCATGGAGCGGGGCAGATACAAGGGTTTCGATTTCTTGCGCGATTCGGAAGGGCAACAAGCCGGCTTTGATGCGGTCGGCTTCGTCCTTACTGCGGTGCAAGAACTGTTCCACGTGATCCATAATGACGTATAGGGTATGGAATAGTCGGATTTTCGTCGCATTAGACAAGAGCAGCTCCATGAGCTGGCGTACCGCAGGAAGAATGAGCCGGTTCAATTCATGGCCGGAATCGAACAACAACGTTTGCCTGGCTACGGAAAGCAGTTGGAAGAAGGCAGGGTCATCGACTTGAATATGTAGAACGAAGTAGCGCAGCGGCCGTTCCGTTCGAAAAGCATGCATGAGCATAGGAGGAATAAGTACTAAGTCGCCAGCCTGCATGCGAAGCTCCTGTCCATCGGCCAGGACGATCTGTTCGCCCTCAAGCACGAGGTTGATCTCGATCATCATGTGATGGAGGTGCTTCTGGCACAACCAGCCATGCTTCACGCTGGCTGTATGAGCACCATAGAGATAGGCTTCGGATTTACGGGCGGGAAACGATTGGAACGATTCCGAGAATAACCGATTCATTGCGCATTCACCCCTTGTACGCACCATTGCTTCCATTATCTGCGCAGGAAACCATAACCGCAAGCATGAATTGTAGAGAGGATGAAGGAAATGAATAACTTTTCGCTAGGAGAGCCCGTTCAAGTCGTGATCCAGACCGAGGCAGGTTGGAAGAATATGCAGCGCCATGGAACAGGAAGGTGGAGCGGAGGCGGGGCCGAACTTGCCGTCATTGCGGGAAGACAAGCTTCGATCGTGGAATTGGAAGCCCCGGATTCGGCCGTTCGTAGGATCAAATTACGTTGGAACTATAGGCCTGCGGGACATCTAGTCGTCTTGGGCGACCATTGGGAACGCGGGTATGGGGATTTGGAATGGCGAGGCATCGTCCCGGAGCGCGTGATGCCATGGTATTTCCTGGCTTATGACGGCAAGCGGACATTCGGGCTGGGCATGAAGACGGGAGCGAATGCATTCGGGTACTGGCAGCTGGATACGGAAGGGGTTACGTTCACGGCGGACGTTACTTCGGGCGGCCATGGCGTCATGCTCGGTCAGCGGAAGCTGACCGTTACAGAACTGTTGAACTTCCAAGGACTTGAAGGAGAGTCGGCGTTCTCTGCGGCTCGCAGATTCTGTTCCATGATGTGCGAGCGGCCCGTCCTCCCGCCGCAGCCGGTCTATGGCGGGAACAACTGGTATTATGCTTACGGGAATAGCACGCATCGGGAGATTGTGGAGGATTCGAAATTCATGTCGTCCCTGTCCGGACATGCCAGCAATCGGCCATTCATGGTCATCGATGACGGCTGGCAAATGGCCAGCGGCGGCGGGGCCTGCAACGGGGGCCCTTGGCAGGGCAACAGGATGTTCCCCGATATGGCCGGTCTTGCCGGGGAGATGAAGGAGATCGGAGTCAAGCCGGGCATTTGGTGCCGGCCGCTGTTGACATCCGAAGAAGTTCCTGCCGAGTGGGTGCGCTATCAAGCGGGCGGCGGGCAGGTGCTCGACCCGAGCATGCCGGATGTTCTGCAGTATGTAAGGGAGTCCGTTGAGCGGATGGCCGGATGGGGTTACGACCTGATTAAGCATGACTTTACGACCTTCGACCTTCTCGGACAGTGGGGATTCCAGATGAAATCCCGGCCGCATGCGCTGCCGCACGGGTTCCGCGATTGCTCGCGAACGACCGCGGAGATCACGCTTGCGCTGTATCGGACGATCGCGGAAGCCTCCGGGAACAGTCTCTTGATCGGCTGCAATACGTTCAGCCACTTGTCCGCCGGCTTGTTCGAGATTCAGCGGACGGGCGATGACACCAGCGGCAAATGGTGGGAGCGGACGCGCTACATGGGCGTGAACACGCTGGCATTCCGGATGCCGCAGCACGGTACGTTCTACAGCCACGATGCGGACTGCATCGGCATTACGAAAGACGTGCCGTGGGCCATGAATCGGCAATGGCTGGAGCTGCTGGCCGCAAGCGGAACGCCGTTGTTCGTATCGGCCGATCCCAAGATCGTCACCAAGGAACAGGAGACTGAGCTGCGCGCGGCATTCGAATTGGCTGCCGATCCGCTGCCGCCCGGCGAGCCGCTTGATTGGATGGATACGACCTGTCCCCGCCGCTGGCTGCTGGACGGGACGGAGGTCGAATATAACTTTAACGGCATCTCGGAAGAATTGGTGGAGGAAAAAGATAACGGGTGGTGGCTGTAGGATGCTGGGTACGAAAGCGTATCGGCTGGCCGCAGTTATCGCGCTAATAGGAACGCTGCTTCTCGCAAGCCTGACGCCCGCCTCGGTTCGCGCTGAACCGAACGGAGGGACGGCTCTGCAGGATTACGTCCTGGCCATGCAGCCGGGATGGAATCTGGGCAATACGTTCGAGGCAAGCGGTTCGGAGACGTCTTGGGGGAATCCGCCCGTGACGGAAGACTTCATACGGGCAATTGCGTCCGAAGGCTATCGCAGCATTCGAATTCCGATCACTTGGAATCACAGGATGGGGAGCGCGCCTGATTACGCGATTCAGACGGAATTTATGAATCGGATCCAAGAGGTGGTCGATTGGGCGCTCGAGGCGGAGCTGTACGTCATGATCAACCTGCATCACGATTCGCATTGGATAGTGAATATGGAATCGGAGCACGACCAGGTCATGGACAAATTCAATGCGGTGTGGCAGCAGATTGCAGCCCATTTCCGAGACTATCCCGATAAGCTCATGTTCGAGAGCATTAACGAGCCGCGTTTCTCCGAGGATTGGAGCAAGGACGCGCCCGTCTATTTTGCCATGCTGGATGAGCTGAATACGGCGTTCCATCGGATCGTTCGCGATTCCGGAGGCATGAACGGCGAACGCCCCCTTGTCATCCCGTCGATCACAGCGAACCATTCGCAAGCCAGATTGGACGCCATGTACGAGACCATCGACAAGCTTGACGATCCGAATCTGATTGCGACGATCCATTACTACGGCCTCTATTCGTTCAGCGTGAACCTCGGCGGGTCGACAACATTCGATGACGAGGCGAGAACCGATCTCGAGCAAGCCTTCGACCGCGCGCATGATACGTTCGTGGCGCGGGGCATTCCCGTCATCGTCGGCGAGTTCGGCCTGCTGGGATTCGACAAGTCCGTCGATACGATCTCGCGCGGCGAAATATTGAAATACCTCGAGTACATCACCTATTATTCGCGGGAGAAAAAGCTGCCGCTCATGCTGTGGGATAACGGACAGCATTTCGACCGCCATGCGTTCGAATGGAAGAACCCGGATATGTTCGAGGTGATGCATAAGGGATGGAGCGGACGTTCCTCCAACGCGGAGACGGACGCGCTCTATCTGAAGCAGGGTGAAGAAATCCAGGACGCCGCGATCCTCATGCATATGAACGGCAATACGCTGTCCGAAATTCGCCATGGCGGGCAGGTGCTCCAGGCAGGCATCGATTACAGTCTCGAAGGCGATCGATTAACGATCGCGTCGGCACTGTTGCGCTCACTTGTGCCGGAATCGCCGGGGAGCTACGAGACGCTCACATGCGTCTTCTCCGCTGGCGCGGATTGGAACATCCGCATCATTCGCTACGATACGCCGATGCTGCGCGAAATTGAAGGCACACGCGGGCTGTTCGTCATCCCGGTGAAGTATAACGGCGACCGATTGGCGACAATGGAAGCCGTCTATGCGAATGGCGGCAATGCAGGCCCCGATGATTGGACGTCATACAAGGAGTTCGGCAAAGCGTTCGAGCCCGATTACGATGCGAATCTCGTGAAGCTTACGAGCGCGTTCTTCGATCAGGTAGAGGACGGCGAGGTGCTGATTAACCTGCATTTTTGGAGCGGAGAAGCAGTCGGTTATAAGCTATCGGTCGCCGGCAACAAAATTATCGGGAATCCGTTGGACGATGAAGGCATTACAGCCGCAGACAGCGAAGAACCCGGGACGCCGACGGAATCGAATGGAGACAGCAGCGACCTTGAGGCGGTCGATCAGCCGGCACTCGATTCGGAAACGCGGGAATATCAGGCCTACATCTTGGCCGGCATAGCTGCGGTTGTCGTAACGCTGCTGCTCGTTGCCGGGATCAAGCGGAAGAGCAAATTCCGTAAGTAAACATGGCTCCGCCTCTCCGACCGGAGCATCTCTAACGTCACAGTTGGTGTATTCTTTCTCGGAGAGGCGTCCCATATGGATATTGTTTCATAATGAGGGGGAATTTATGATAATTGTGGAACCGCTTACAACATAGGGGTGCTGCAGCGGTTATCGACGAGGGAGGAGGGGACGAGGAAGAAGAAGTTAGCCCCTATCACACTATAATGTTAAATGGAGGGATTATTCATGATCGTGCAAGGCATGTTACGCGGAGAGAGAAAACTCGTGCTATTCATGCTCGTCTTCACCTTGATGTTTGCGGCAGTAGCGAGCGCAGCCTCCTCATCGACGCCGTACGCAACGATGTATTGGGGGAACAATAAGTACTACCTCACCAACAACACGTGGGGCAGCGATACCGCGGGTTCCGGTTGGTGGCAGTCAATCTATTACAACAGCAATACGAACATGGGATTCAGTTGGGATTGGAAATACCAGAATCCCTATAACGTAAAGGGATACCCGTCGATCGTGTCCGGTTGGCAATGGACGAACGGGTATACGGCGGGTTCCGGGTTTCCGACCCGAATTTGGGATAATAAGAACATTAATGCTTCCGTGAATTATTCCATAAGCGCCAGCGGGGCTTACAACGCCGCATACGACCTCTGGTTCCACACGACGAACAACGCCCAATCCAATTCGACGCCGAGCGACGAGATCATGATCTGGCTTAATAATACGAATGCCGGTCCGATGGGGACGTATCAAGAGACCGTGTGGCTGGCAGGCGCGCAATGGGATTTGTACAAGGGCATGCATTCGAGCGGATGGAACGTGTTTTCATTCGTCCGCAAAGGGAATACATCGAGCAGTTCGATGAACCTTCGGGACTTTATCCATCATATCGTCTATTCCAAAGGGTGGATGAGCAATTCCAAATACGTCAGCAGCGTCCAATTCGGAACGGAAGTGTTTACGGGAAGCGGCAACATGCACATTTCGAATTATTCCGTTAACGTACAGTAAGTAGCAGCATCGTGAGAAGGGGCTGGCCGTTATGGCTAGCCCTTCCTGTCTTATTCGGATTCCGGCAACAGCTTCTCTGGATGCTTGCGATATTGCGCGGGAGTAATGCCGTACGCTTTTTTGAACAGCGTAAAAAAGTAATTGCTGTTTAAGATGCCAACCTTCTCGGAAATCGCATTCACGGGATCATTCGTTTCGATGAGCAAGCGTCTGGCTCTATCCAACCGCAATTGATATAAATATTCATTAAATGAGCTATTGTTGACGCTCCTGAATATTTTGCCGAAGTATCCAGGGGACACCTCGGCCATATCCGCCATAAACTCCAAACTGATGTTGGGATTCGAGTAATTCTCCTGCAGATACTTCTCTGCTTCCTCGATCTTATGGTAGTAGGATTTATTCTTATTCTCCTGAAGCGCTCTACGGATCTCATAGCAGAATCCGAGAAGAAAGTCTCCGATTTCCCGAAGCGTTTCCATGGATTTCAGCCTATTAATGAATTCAAAGTATTCGCGAGTGCCGGCTGCATTGCCGTCAAGCACGTTTGAGAAATTCCGGTAAATGGACGCAATCAATTGATGGCAATAAAAATACGTATGCTGGAACGACAACTCGGATATTTTTGCCATGAATAGATCCAAACTCGCTTCGATAGGCTTTGGGGACTCTACCGCTTCGATGATCTTTTTCTCCAGCTTGTAAGGATATTCAGCGTGATGATCAAGCTGATCCTTAACCATGCCGTAATCGATTATGCTTCGATGTCCAAAAATCAACCTATAGTTCGAATATTCGAGTGCCGAGCTGTAAGAGTAAGGAATTTGGGCTTTACTGCTGATGACATCTCCTATTGAAACGGTAAGAGAGACCTTATACAGACTTTCCAGCGTTCGTTGAATATGCGTCAATATCCCCTTGAATTCCGGAGGTAACGCATTCTCCGAAAGGCACAGCAACGCGCCGACTTGGTCTTTTCCCATATCGATCGCTTGGCAATGAAGATGAGACTCGAGCATTTCCTTGGAAATATTGCAGACGGCGAACTTGGTCAGGATTTGATTTCTCGCCGAAGCGAGATTCTTGAACGATGCATAATTATCGATTCTAAAAACCAACGCGCAAAAATACGGCCAATTCAATTCCTCATTGATTCTGACCAGCATTTTGTCGTCGATGGTCACGTTCTCGATTTTGCCTTCCATTAAATAATGCAGATACGTCTCCTTGAAGACATGATAGGACTTATTGTAGGACGATTCGATCGTGTTGGCTCGATTCATGGTGTGCGCGAATGCTTCCGATAGGACCTCGAATTCATTATACCGCGACCGTGCAGCATGATTCTCGCCGATGGAGGTCCTAACCTTCTCGACCAAAGCGCTTATCGGCCCGTACAGATCGCGCAAGAATACGGTAGAGAAAACAGCGCTTACGATTATCAGAAGACTAGCGATCAAGAGCGTTACGTTCCTTAGTTTCGTGATATCCGATATTAACTGGTCATACGGCTGCACGCTGACAAAATACCAATGCAGCGTACTCGATTTCACGTACGTTATCAACTGTCTTTCGCCGTTCTCGCGGTTGGTGAAGTAACCTTTGGTTCGATTGTCGGACATGATCGAATCGATGTAGGGCGTTCCGCTGATATTGGTCAAAAAGAGATCGGGGTTCGTGTTGGATAATACGGTTCCGTCAGCATCCATGACAAAGATGTTGTCCGCGTTATGATTCATTAAAGAGTGGATCAGGTTCAAAATATAGGATTCGTCGACGTGGATAATGATGTAAGCGCTGTTGTCGCGATTCAAATGATAATCCGGTCGGATGATATAAGCCAACACATGCTGGGACTTCGAAGCGTTATATACGAAAAAGGTGGAGTTTCGCGGCATGAAGGTGATATACCCGGTCAGGCTCCCCTTGTCGATGGCGTCGAGCAGGTCGCCGTCCTGCGAATCGAATGCCGGAACGCCTTGATCGGTAATATACCGATCGGTCTGTTGATTATAGATCCCCATATATTTGATGAACGGGTAGGCGCTGGCGATCGTGGCCAATCTCGTCTTGGCATTAAATTCATCGACCGGATTCTTACGGTCCGCATACATGACATCCACGATTTGCGGATCGTTATTCAGAATATTGGCTAGCGAACTGACTTTCTCGTAGATCAACTCGGATGCATAACTTGTTTGAGTCAATCTCGCTTGCGAAGATTGGCTGATCTCTCGGATCGAACTATTGGAGAACAGATAGTACAGCGTCGTAGCAATAATGAAGACGGTGCAGATGACCAGCAGAAAATAAAACAGCAGTATTTTCCGGTAGACATTGAAGTTGAAGTAAGCATATTTCTTTGCCAGGCCAATCACCGTCTCCTTTCCGACAGAAGCAACGAACCGAAGGACTATCGCTGTCATAACGTTATAACATTCTCAATAAAGCGTAAAGAGAAGTGTCCAAAATTGTAGGATTCCTAAAATTTAAAGTGTCCAAACGGATGAATCCGTGGAGGGTTTCGAAGATTTAAACTACACAGGCCGAGCGAGCCGCTATAGGCTTTGACTTAACAACAACACGGCAACAATATTGGAGGTCTGTATATGCAGCTCGAAACCGAACCCGCTACAAGCGTAGTAACGAAAGCAAAAAAGAAAAGAGGGATAATAAGCGATATTCGCAAGAACCCCTTTTCCTATTTATTGCTGCTCCCTGCAGCGATGTACACATTCATCTTTGGCTATATGACGCTTCCGTATATGATTATCGCATTTGAACGATTCGACTATAGGAAGGGAATCTGGTTCAGCGAGTGGGTCGGTCTTACCAACTTTGAATTCTTTTTCAAGTCGTCCAGCGCTTGGGTCGTCACCTGGAACACGATTTATCTTAACTTTTTGTTTATAGCAAGCGGTACGATCGCAGCCTTGTTCTTCTCCATCATGCTGAATGAATTGATATTTAGCCGGTATAAAAAGGTGATTCAATCCACCTTCCTCTTTCCTAACTTCCTGTCATGGGTGATCGTGAGCTATATCGTCTATGCCTTGTTCTCGACCCAATACGGTGTCATCAATCAAGGACTGGAAGCGCTCGGATTCGCTCCGAAGAACTGGTACACAGACGCCGAGTCGTGGCCCTGGATATTGGTCGGATTAAAGATCTGGAAAGATGCGGGGATTACGATCGTAATCTATCTGGCCGCAATAACGGGCATCGATCAGAGTTTGTACGAAGCGGCTACCGTCGATGGAGCCAGCCGATGGCAACAGATCAGGAATATTACGCTGCCGTTGCTGATGCCGACCGTGACGATCCTTACGCTGCTTGCCGTAGGGAAAATATTCAACGGCGATTTCGGCATGATCTATGCGCTCATCGGGGATAACGGCATGCTGTATAAAACCACGGACGTTATCGATACTTACGTGTTCAGGGCGCTGCGCCGAACGGGAGACCCGTCTGCGGCAATGGCCGTCGGACTGTTCCAATCCATCGTCGGATTTATATTGGTGTTCGGCGTCAACCGAATCGCGAAGCGATTTTTCCCTGACGGGGCGATATTCTAATCCTTTCATGAACGGAGGCAGCATGGTGCACAGAATCGGTTTGTTTCAATACGTGAATATCGGCATTACATTCTTCTTTGCCGTAATCTGTTTCCTTCCCATTCTATTAGTACTGGTCGTTTCTTTTACGGATGAACGCATGATTACGGAGAATGGCTATCAATTTTTCCCGGAAGTTTGGTCAATCGATGCTTACAGGCTCATTCTTTCCGGCCAGACGCTCATCTGGAACAGTTATATGGTTTCCGCCGCGGTCATGGTTTGCGGCACGCTATTGGCCGTGTTCATTACCGCGAGCGTCGCCTATACGCTTGCGAATAGGCAAGTAAAGTACAGGAATACGTGGGCGATGTACTTCTTCGTTACGATGATCTTTTCTGCCGGATTGGTTCCTTGGTACATGATAAGCACGAAATTGGGGTTAAGAGACAATTTGTTTGCTCTGCTCATACCGGGTCTTGTCTTTAATCCGTTCAACATGTTTCTGGTTCGGAACTTTATGGCCGCGATCCCCGACTCGTTGATGGAATCCGCGAAGATCGACGGTGCGAATGACGCAACGATCGCTTTTCGAATCTATTTTCCGATCTGTACGCCGGTACTTGCTACCATTGCATTGTTCTACGGATTGGCCTATTGGAACGATTGGTTCAATGCGATCATGCTAGTCGATAACCAGAAGTTGTTCCCGCTGCAGTACATTCTGTTCAAGCTTCAATCGGAAATCGCGATGCTGTCGCAGCTGCAGTCAGGCGTGCAGGGCAATCCGCCGGGAGAATCGTTGAAGATGGCGACGGCCATTCTTACGATCGGTCCGATCGTGTTTCTGTATCCGTATTTGCAGCGATATTTTATCAAAGGCTTGGTAATTGGCTCGGTTAAAGGCTAACTACCCTTCAGGGTGTTCATATAGATTACGATAGGCAACTTACAAGGGAGGTTTATCTCGTGAAGAAGACAAGGTTGGGGTACGGCATTCTCGCTGCAGTACTATTAATGGTAACGATATTGGCTGGTTGTTCGACCGACGGCAACTCGAGTTCGGGGGAGTCGACAGACACAGGAACAGAACAATCCGGCGACAAGGTAAATGAAAAGACGGTAACGATCAAATACGTGGTGCCGGGCAGCGATCAGCCGGAAATGAAGGCAGCGATCAAGGCAGTCAATGATAAGCTGCTGGCTGACGGCTTGAACATTCAACTGGAAGTTCAGCATATCGGGTGGGATGCATGGGGCAGCAAGACAAACGTTATGCTGTCTACCGGAGAAGAGTTCGATCTGCTCCACGTGATGGAGAACGGATCGACGCCGACCGGCGCTTATGCAGCTCGCGGCGCTGCCACTCCGCTGGACGATTTGATTAAGCAGCATGCCCCTGATTTGATGGACAAGTTCCCGCAGAGCGTATGGGATGCAGCCAAAGTCGACGGAAAAATTTATACGATCCCTGCCATGTGGAGGGATGCCACGCAAATGGGCGGCGAAGCGGGTTATATCACCGTAAGGCAAGATATTCTCGACCGATTGAATCTTTCGATTCCGACGAATACAGATGAATTAATCGATACCGGCATGGCCATCAAGAACGAACTCGGCAAGGAGCCCTTCGCTTGGGATCACGCGCTTGAGAGAACGCCGGTATGGCTCCATCGTACGTATGACACCTGGCCGTTCTATGTAGATTTTACGGAAGGCATCGTATACGTCGATGAGCAAGGCAACGTGAAGCCTTGGATCGAGACCCCCGAATTCAAACAAGATGCGCTTGTATACCGCCAAATGTACCAAGCCGGACTCATCCATCCGGACGTGCTGAGCTTGCCGAACGATGCCAAGAATCAATTGGTGGAGCAAGGAAAGTTCGTGTATGGTCTGGGAACGGTCGACTTAACGTCTTACCCGGGAATCAAGAAGAATGTTCCGGATGTGAAACTGGCAACTTTCCAGCTGGCGCCTGAAAAAGTGAACTATACGTTCATGCCGCTGATGAATTCCAACATGATTCCAAGCACGTCGAAAAACCCCGAAGCGGCGATCAAATTCATCGATTGGCTGTACAAGGACCAAGCGAACCACGATCTCTTCCTGTACGGGATCGAAGGGCAGCATTATACCAATTCGGGAGAAGACAGAATCGAATATGTAACGGACAGCAACAACAAGACGAAGTACAGCTTTGATTTCTGGCAGATCGGCTATTACAAGTGGCAGAAATTCCAAAAGGATGAGCTGGATGAAAGCATCGAAAGACAAACGACGTCAGATCCGGACGTACGGACAAGCATCGTAGCCGGATTTACCTTCAATCCAGAGCCCGTAAAAGTGGAGTATGCCAACGTCGTAGCCGAGATGGCTGCTTCGATCTATCCAATCAAGTTCGGCGTGGTCGACTTCGACAAATATTACCCGCAAGCATTGGACAAGCTGCAAAGTGCCGGACTTGAGAAAGTGGTGGCAGAATACGACAAGCAGTTCCAGGAATTTTTGAAGAAGAAGCAATAATCCATCATCCCGGATCCATCCCTGGCTTGTACGCAGCAGGGATGGATCTTGTTCTGCCGCTATCGTTCCTTCACTTAACGGGACTCGTCGTCGATTCCCCGAATACGATGCCGGTCGCGATTCGTATATGGTCGGAAGGGCGAGCAGGGCGGTCCATCCGCCAGAGCAGCTGCTCGCAAGCGCGCAGTCCGATATGCCCGGCGTTCACTTTGACCGTAGTCAGCGCTTGCGGGCCAGCCGGGGTCTCGCCCCTGACATCCATCCGGTCGAAGCCGGTCACCGATATATCCTCCGGCACGCGGAGGCCCAACGCTTCCAATGCACGAACGGTACGGCGCGCGACCAGGTCGTTCGCGCACACGAATGCCGTAGGAAGGCGAGGCATCGCGCGCAGCGCTGCCGAGATGTCGGCCGTATCAAAATAATGTTTCGCGGCGGGGGCGATGGCGCAAGCGGCCAGATCGAGCGGAAGCGAGGCATCCAGCAGCGCTCTTCGGAAGCCGTTCCATCGCTCCGTAAAGGACAGGCAGTCCGCGATATCTCCGATGAAGCCGATTCGCTCATGACCGAGACCGATCAGATGCTCCGTCAGCTCATGGACGCTTCGCTCGCTCTCCATAAGCACGGTATCGCAGGGATGGTCCGCATGACGCATGTCCGGATAGCTGTCGATGAGCACCGTCGGGAGCTTGGCGGCCGTCACCGCCTGCACGAACGGCCGATGCGTCAGCCCTGCGAGCAGCACGCCGTCGACGGCGCCGTCGGTCACCGATCGGGGCAGGCGCAGCGCGGCGGCATCCTCCCGGGTAACGAAATGCAGCAGCAGATTGCAGCCGCTCTGGCGAGCCGCTTCTTCGGCGCCGCGCATGACGTCGACCCAGTAGCCTTCGCTAGACACCGTAATCGTGGAACGGACGAGCAGGGCGATCGAGCGCATCGGAGAACCGCTGCCAAGCGTTTGTTCTGCGCTGCCCGCCGTTTCGCCGAGCATCTTCTTGTATCCAAGTCCGATCGCGGTCTCCCGGACCTTCTGCAGGGTAGTCTCCGGGATGCCGGGATGGCCGTTCAACGCCTTCGACACGGTCGTTCGAGACAAGCCGAGCCGATTGGCGATATCGGTCGTGGTCGGTTTTCTTCGCATGGCGTGCGCTCCCCTCAACAGCGTTAACAATGTTCATAATGTTCACTTTGTTAAGGATATCGCATTGAAAGACCGGAAATCAACAATTTATAACTAACATTTCGAGATTATTGAACAAATTGAACAATATTTACGACGAGTATCGTTTACGTTGTAGATATGCTCATGTATAATGGGGCTGTTCCGATGAGAATAATCCAATGAGATAGCAAGCATAGGAGGCAGCGATGAGCGAACCCAAGGTAATCTTAAATCAATGGCAATTCAAGGCAGTGGATGAAGAGAAGTGGCTCCCCGCACATGTTCCAGGCTGCGTACATACCGACCTGCTGAAGAACGGCGCGATCGAAGACCCGTTCTACGGCACGAACGAGCGGAAGCTGCAGTGGATCGATAAGAAGGATTGGGAATACGTGACCGAATTCGACGCGCCGGCGGCGCTATTGAACGAGCAGCGCATCGAGCTCGTATTCGACGGCTTGGATACGTACGCAGACGTTACGCTGAACGGCGAGCTTGTTTTATCCGCGGACAATATGTTCCGGAGTTGGGCCGTTGACGTGAAGCAACTGATCAAGTCAACCGGCAACAAGCTGCATATCCGCTTCCGTTCGCCGATCCAGGAGGATCTGCCGAAGCTCGAGAAGCTGGGCTACGCGCTGCCTGCAACGAATGACCAGTCGGAGAACGGCGAGCTTGGCGACAAGAAGCTCAGCATCTTCTCGCGCAAGGCGCCTTATCACTACGGATGGGACTGGGGCCCTCGCTTCGTAACGAGCGGCATCTGGCGCGAGGCGCGCCTGGTCGGCTGGTCGAACGTCCGCATCGCGGATCTGTTCATCCATCAGAAGGACGTGACCGCGGCTACGGCCAAGCTAACTGCAGTTGTCGAGATCGAAGCTGAGCAGGCATGGTCCGGCAAGCTGCGCGTATCGGCGGAGGGCGGCGCATGGGAGCAGGCGGTCAGCTTGTCGGCCGGCCTCAATACGGTGGAGCTTGACACGCCGATCGAGAATCCGAAGCTGTGGTGGAGCCGCGGCCTGGGCGAGCAGCATTTGTATACCTTCGTTGCGGAGCTGCAGCAAGACGGCAAGCAAGCGGCAGCCGCTTGGAAGCGCACGGGCCTTCGCAAGATTCGTCTCGTGCGGGAGAAGGATGCGGCAGGCACCTCTTTCTACTTCGAGCTGAACGGCGTGGCCGTCTTCGCGAAGGGCGCCAACCATATCCCGAACGACAGCTTCACGACCGAAGTGACGCGCGAGCGCTACGAGCATGAGATTGCGTCGGCTGCAGCCGCGAACATGAACATGATTCGCATCTGGGGCGGAGGCATCTACGAGGAGAATGTGTTCTACGAGCTGTGCGACGAGTACGGCATCCTGGTATGGCAGGACTTCATGTTTGCATGCAGCATGTACCCCGGCGACGAAGCATTCCTCGCGAGCGTACGCGCAGAGGCGGAGCATAACGTCAAGCGGCTGCGCAACCATCCGTCGATCGCGCTCTGGTGCGGCAATAACGAGATTGACGGCGCTTGGGCGCATTATGACGAGAACGGCGGCTGGGGCTGGAAAAAGAATTACACGCACGAGCAGCGCGAGCGCATCTGGGCGGACTACGAGGCGATCTTCCACAAGCTGCTGCCGGAGGTCGTCGGCAAGCTCGATCCGGAAGCCGACTACTGGCCTTCTTCGCCGATGACGGACATCACGAACGATATTAACCAGCACTCTCATCCGCTCACGACGACAGGCGACATCCACTATTGGGGCGTATGGCATGCCGTCGAGCCGTTCGAGAATTACAACGTGAAGCTCGGCCGCTTCATGAGCGAGTACGGCTTCCAGTCGTTCCCGGAGGAGAAGACGGTTCGTACGTATGCAGCGGACGACGAAATGGAGCTTCTGTCAGAAGTGATGTTGAGCCATCAACGCCATCCGTCCGGCAACAAGCTGATTAAGCAATATCAGGAAATGTATCTGCCGGAGCCGAAGGACTTCCCGTCGTTCCTGTACATGAGCCAAGTGCTGCAGGCCGAAGCGATGAAGTTTGCCATCGAGGCGCACCGCCGAAGAAAACCGTTCTGCATGGGTACGCTGTACTGGCAGATGAACGACTGCTGGCCGGTCGCATCGTGGTCCAGCATGGACTACTACGGCCGCTGGAAAGCGATACAGTACTACGCGAAGAAGAGCATGAAGGACATCATGATCTCCTTCGACGGCACGAAGGACAATCATGTCGACATCTATGTCGTGTCGGACGTTATGTCCGCGATCGACGGCACGCTGACGCTTCGCTTGTACGACTTCCGCGGCAAGCTGCTGCGCGAGCTGAGTCAGCCTGCGCAAGCCGAAGCGAATAGCTCTGCCATCGTCTGGAGCGGGGCAGTCGACGCGCTGCTGCAGGGTTCCGATGCGTCTTCGACCGTGCTGATAGCCGAGTTGACGCAGAAGGATGCGGTACTCGATACGAAGGCGCATTACTTCGCGGCTGCCAAGGATATCCGCCTGGAGAAGGCGACGGTTACCGTGAAGGAAGTCGCCGGCTCGAACGGCACGAAGTTCACGCTGGAATCCGATGTGCTGGCAAAGCAGGTATGGCTGTCGTCGGAGGCGGAGGGCATCTTCACCGACAACTTCTTCGATTTGATCCCGGGCATTCCGGTTACCGTCGAATTTCTCGGCCGCGGCGCAGCGGGCAAGGCATTCGCGCCGGCATCGCCAGGCCGTGTCGAAGCGCGCTCAACGTCCGATTTCATTAAATTAACGTAAACCGAGCCTATAGCAACCTGCTGTCCGAAGACCCCTTGCCAACAAGGGGTCTTCGCCGTATAGTAACTACATTGTACCTATTAACCATCCGAGGTGATTGAACGTGGCACAGCCTTATGATCTGCCGCTGCACGAACTGGAAAAGTATAAACCCGCGTTAACGCGTCAAGACGATTTCGATGCCTTCTGGGATCGGACGCTGCAGGAGCTGGCGGAGGTTCCGCTAGCTTACGAACTCGAGCCCTATGATTATCCCGTTAGAGGGGTTAACGTCTATAAGCTGTCGTACAAGGGATTCCGCGGTTCGCACATCGAGGGCTGGCTGGCGGTCCCGGCCGGCGAAGGACCTCATCCGGGCTTGGCGCTCTACCATGGCTATAACTGGGCGTTCGAAGGCAACCTGAACGACACCGTGAATTGGGCGCTCCATGGCTATGCGGCCTTCGCGATGCATTGCCGCGGGCAGCA
>JAEZCJ010000172.1 GCA_023433615.1 Bacillota bacterium
TTTCGTCGATACGCTTCTACGTACAGATTTCGCCATACGCAGGTATCCTAGCTACGCGGGGGCTTGGCCCCTCCCGCGACCGGACTTTCACCGGCTAGAAGATGCGTGCTTAGCTGGGCACGCCATAATAAAAAAGCAGGCTATGCCTGCTTTTCTCGTTCGAAGCATTAATTATCGGTGTCGATCGTGCCGTAACGCGTCATAACCGTCGCTTTGCCGCGGATCTTGATGGCGGACGTATTCTCGGTGAACTGCGCGATCATGATCTCGCCCTTGTCCAGCTTCTCCGTATGGTGGAACTTCGTATCCTGGCCGCGCGTCAAGCCGATTACCTGCACGCCCTGATCCTTCGCCTTGACAACGATGTATTCGCCCTGGTTCTGCTGCTCCATATTGGCACTTCCCCTCTCCTATAAAAAAACTGCCTCTCGACCTTGCAGCGCGAGAATAGCAGTCGTCTGGCATTCGATGGTCGGGTGTACCGGATTTGAACTGGCGACCTCTACCCCCCCAAGGTAGCGCTCTACCAAGCTGAGCTAACACCCGACAAGCTAGGGATGATTTTAGCATGGAAAACGCCCGAATGCAAGCACTCGGACGTTAGCTTAAGTACGTATATCTCGATTAGTTGCCGACAAGATCTTTCAGCGATTTGCCTGGTTTGAATGCAGGCGTCTTGCTTGCCGCGATCTCGATTTCTTGACCCGTTTGCGGGTTGCGGCCTTTGCGGGCGGAACGTTCACGAACTTCGAAGTTGCCGAAGCCGACGAGTTGAACCTTGTCGCCGTTCTGAAGCGCTTCGGAGATTGCGTCGAATACAGCGTCAACCGCTTTCGTTGCATCCTTCTTCGACAGTTCCGTCAAATCGGCTACCTTTGCGATCAATTCCGTTTTGTTCATAGCTTTCACCTCCCCTAATGGGCGCAGAGTCATGCGTTATCATTCTGTTTAACCGAATCTTTCAAAAATATACCTTTTGCCAACAATTTTTATAGTAATACAGCCGTTTCGGAATTTCAAGTAGATTCGTAAGTTTCCGTCCGCGGCTCAGGCCGCGCCGTTACGCGCGTTTTCGGTGCAGATGGATAAAAGTGACCGCGAGGGCGAGCACGAGCACGGCGCCTTTGACGATATCGTTCGCGTAGTATTGGACCCGCATCATCGTCATGCCGTTCAGCAGCACGCCGATCAGCACGGCGCCGAAGAACGTGCCGATCACGTTCGGCTTGCCTGCGCCCAGCACCGAATAGCCCACGAACACGGCGGCGACGCCTTCCATCAGGAGCGGCGCGCCCGCGTCGATCTGCCCGGTGCCCGTGCGGGCCGCGAACAGCAGGCCGCCGATTGCGGCGAAAATACCGGATACGATATAGGCGGCCAGTCGAATCCTGCGCACCCGGATACCCGACAGGCGCGCCGCTTCCTCGTTGCCGCCGGTCATGTACATCTGCCTGCCCCAAGTCGTGAACTTGAAGAACAGATAGACCAGGACGACCGCGACGATCATCAAGACTACCGGCACGGGAATGCCGAGCAATTGCCCTTGGCCGAGCCATAGGAATTGCTCCGAGAACACGCCAGGCGCATTCGTGCCGTCGGACATCTGCATGTTGTTGTAGATCGAGTAGCCTTTGGTGTACGTCCGATGTATGCCCGATATGATATACATGACGGCCAGCGTCGCGAGCAGGTCAGGAATGCGCAGCTTGACGATCAACAGCGCATTCAGCATCCCGACAAGCGCTCCGAAAAGGAGCGGCACCACGATGACGACGACCAGCGGCATCTCGAACCATACCATGAGCGTTGCCGCCAGCACCGTGCTGAGCGATACGGTAGAGCCGACCGACAGATCGAAGCCGTCTACGGTCAGCGAGAACGTGATGCCGATCGCGACGAACGTGACGATCGAGATCGAACGCAGAATGTCCGCCAGGTTCGAGTAAGTGAAGAAGTGCTCGTCCCACAGCGAGAAGAACACGATGACGAACGCGATGACGAGCAGCGCGCCATATTTATAGGTCCATTCCAACAATTTCGATTGCATATTAATCTTCGCCCCCGCTTGCGTAATAGAGCAGCTTCTCTTGCGTCGCTTCGGCGCGCGAGAGCTCCTTGACGATTCGCCCGTCGCACATGACGAGCAGCCGGTCGGCGAGGCCGAGCGCCTCGCCCAGCTCGCAAGTGAAGTAGACGATTGCCTTGCCCGCTTCTGCCAGATCGCCGATGATTCGGAAAATATCCCGTTTGGCGCCGACGTCGACGCCCTTGGTCGGCTCGTCCAGCAGGAAGACGCTCGCGTCCGTCTCGAGCCACTTGCCGATCGCTACCTTCTGCTGATTGCCGCCGCTGAGATAGGCTACTGGAGTCTGAGCCGAAGCCGTCTTGATCCCCAGCCGTTCAATCAGTCGTCCGGCCAACTGCTTCTCTGCCTCGCCCGATACGAAGCCGAGCTTGGACAGCGACGCAAGCCGCGGCAGGCTTAAATTGCGCAGCACCGATTCCGAGACGAGCACGCCTTGCTTGCGGCGCTCCTCCGGAACGAGCGCGACGCCGGACGCCGCGGCGTCCGCCGGCGTGCGCGCGCTGACCGTGCGGGCACCGATCGTTACCGTTCCCGAATCGCTCGGATCGGCCGCGAACAGGAGACGCGACAATTCCGTCTTGCCTGCGCCGACAAGCCCGACGACCGCGACAATCTCGCCGGCCTTCGCTTCGAAGCTTGCCTCCCGCACGTAGCGGCCGCGCGACAGCGAATCGACGCGCAGCACCGTCTCGCCGATCGGAACGCTTCGCTTCGGGTACTCTTCCTCGAACGTCTTGCCGAGCATGGCGCGAATGATGCCGTCCGCATCCGTCTCCGACTGATTGGCCGTCATGACGCGCTCTCCGTCACGCATGACGGTAATGCGGTCGCTGATGCGCAGCACCTCCGGCAGCCGATGCGAGATAAAGACGCTGCCGATCCCCTCTGCCTTGAGCCGCTCCATGACGCGGAACAGCCGCTCAGCCTCATCGAGGCTGAGCGGAGCTGTAGGTTCGTCGAAGATGACGATGCGAGCTTGTTCCGTAAGCAGGCGAGCAAGCAGCACGAGCTGCTTCTCGGCAAGGGTCAGTTCGGCGGCTGTCCGCCGCAGCGGAATCTCGGCGCCGATTGACGCAAGGGCGCCGGCGGCTTCCTTCTCCAGCCTGCTCCAATGGAGAAGCGGCCGTCCTCCGGCGGAGATGCGGTCCATCATGATGTTCTCGGCTACCGACAAGCCCGGCACGAGCGCCGTATCCACCTCTTGGTAGATGCAATGGATGCCGTAACGCTTCGCATCCTGCGGCGATCGAATATCCGCTTGCCTGCCGTCCACCGCAATGACGCCCGTGTCCGGCGTATAGGCGCCGGACAGTATTTTCATCAGCGTCGACTTGCCGGCGCCGTTCGCGCCCAGCAGCGCATGAATCTCGCCGCTTCGCAGCTCGAAGTCGACCTGTTTCAAGGCAGGTACGCCGTCGAACGCTTTCTCGATGCCCGCCATCCGTAGAAGCGAGGCGGATTCCATATGCACCCTCTCCTTGCTGTTCCTGATCGTGAACCGATCGCTTATTTCGCGTTCTGCGCCTCGAGCTCCTTCATCCAGTCCGTATAGCCTTGCTCGCTGGAGCCCCATCCGGCTACATGCTCATGCAGCTGCGTCGTGTTGATCGGCTCAGCCGGCAGATCCTCGCGCTTGACGAACGAAGGCTGCAGCACGACAACCTCTTCCGTCTCGTCGCCGTTGAACTTCTGGTACAGAATGCGCACTTGAACGCGGCCGATATCCTTCGGATCGACGGCTGCGGAAGCTACCCACGGGCTTGCAGGATCCTGGATCATCTGCAGATCCTCGTCGCTCATGTCGATGCCGTATACTTTGATTTCCGTACGGCCGGCCTGTTGGATCGCGCGGGACGCGCCTTTGGCGAACTCGTCCCAAGCCGTCCATACTGCCGTAATCTCGCCCTTCGGATATTGCTTCAACACGGCTTCCATTTGGGATTGCGTATCCAGAGCCGGGTTGTTCGCGTTGCCGAACGCCGCGATCTCCTTAATGTCCGGGTACTTTTCTTGGAACTCCTTGTATGCCAGTTGGCGGCGCTCCATCGGCGCGAAGCCTGCCACCCATACCTTAACGATATTGCCTTTGCCGCCTGCGTCGGCAGCCAGCTGCTCGAGCGTCAGGTCAGCCATCGCCTGGTCATCCTGCTGGAGGACAGGAACGCCAGGCACTTTCAGGTCAGCGTCGAACACGACGACTTCGATCCCCTTGTCCAGCGCCTTCTTCACGCCCGCCTCGAGCGCGCCGGCTTGGCCATGGTCGATCAAGATGCCGTCGAAGCCTTGGTTAATGGCCGCATCAAGGTTCGAAGCCATCACGTCCAGCTTGTTGTCGGAAGCGAACACCGTGACTTTACCGCCGAATTTCTCGGCTTGTTCCTTCACGCCGTCAATGTATTGCGCAGAGAACGTGCCCGTGTTAAACTGCATGACGAGCGCGATTTTTTTGCCCGCAAGCGAGTGATCGCCGCCGTTATTCCCTCCGTTGCCGCCCGCGGACTCGTTCTTGCCGCCGGCATTTCCGCATGCAGAGACGATCATTAGCGCCGCAGCAAGCAGCAAGGTCATCGTCCACTTCATTTTGTTCATGTGTCATTTTCCCCTCTCGATGATGTATGTATGAAACCTAGCAATAGAATAACATCTTTTCCTAGTATGTCAATTGGTTTTAACGGTTTAATGCGGAATTTTGTCGAATAACGCGAAAAAGAGGCCGGATATCGGCCTCTTTTTACCATCATCGCCATATTATAAGATAATCGCGATCAACCCGCCGGAGCCTTCGTTAATGATACGGCCCAGCGTCTCTTGCAGCTTGTAGCGCGCGTTGTCCGGCATCATCGCGATCTTGCCTTGGATTCCTTCGCGTACGATGGAATGCAGGGAGCGTCCGAAAATATCCGATTCCCAGATCTTGATCGGGTCGTTCTCGAAGTCCTGCATCAAGTACCGGACCAGCTCCTCGCTCTGCTTCTCCGTTCCGATGATCGGCGCGAATTCCGACTCGACGTCCACGCGGATCATATGGATCGAAGGGGCCGTCGCCTTCAGGCGCACGCCGAAGCGGGAACCCTGGCGAATCAATTCCGGCTCGTCGAGCGCCATCTCGGCAAGCGTAGGGGCCGCGATGCCGTAGCCCGTCGTCTTGACCATCTCGAGCGCCTCGGCGAATCGGTCGTATTCCCGCTTCGCATGCGTGAACTCCTGCATCAGCTGCAGCAAATGGTCCTTGCCCCGAATCTCGACGCCGACGACCTCCATGAGGATCTGGTCGTAGAGCTCATCGGGCGCATAGAGGTCGATCTCGGCGACGCCTTGCCCCATGTTCATGCCGCTGAGGCCGGCGCGCGTGATGAAGTCATATTCCATGAACTGCGACACGACGCGGTCCACGTCGCGCAGTCTGCGAATATCCTGCACCGTATCCCGCACGGAATTCTCGAAGCTGCTGCGGAGCCAGTGCTGCTCGCTCAGCACCATGACCCAGCTCGGCAGATTGACATTCACTTCGTGAACCGGGAACTCGTAGAGCACTTCGCGCAGGACGGACATGACCTCGTCCTCGCCCATCGTCGCGACGCTCATCGTCATGACCGGAATATCGTATTTCGCTTGCAGTTCGCTGCGAAGCTGCAGCGCTTCCTCGCTGTTCGGCCGCGTCGAGTTCACGATCAGCACGAACGGCTTGCCGACCTCCTTGAGCTCGTTCACGACGCGCTCCTCCGCTTCCACGTAAGAGCTGCGCGGAATTTCGGCGATGGAGCCGTCCGTCGTCACGAGAACCCCGAGCGTGGAGTGCTCCTGAATCACCTTGCGCGTGCCGATCTCGGCTGCCTCTTGGAACGGGATCGGTTCCTCGAACCAAGGCGTGGAGATCATGCGCGGTCCGTTCTCGTCCTCGTAGCCCTTCGCGCCCTCCACGGCATAGCCGACGCAATCGACGAGGCGGACGTTGACGTCCAGACCTTCGGAGACCCGGATCTGCACCGCTTGATTCGGCACGAACTTGGGTTCGGTCGTCATAATCGTCTTGCCGGCCGCGCTCTGCGGCAGTTCGTCGATCGCTCTGACGCGATCGGAATCGCTCGTAATATTAGGCAGGACGACCGTCTCCATGAACCGTTTGATGAAGGTCGATTTGCCCGTACGGACCGCTCCGACGACGCCGAGGTAAATATCCCCGCCGGTACGCTCGGCGATGTCCTTAAAAATGTCTACCTTTTCCACTGAATATCCCCTCCCAATCAAATTTCCGAATACTCGCAAGCGACAGGTGCGAAGGAGCCGATTCCTGTAACGGGCCTATCAGCTGCCACTCTCGTACAATCAGTTGGACTAGTAACATCATATTGCCGAGCCGTCCGTTTTATGACGATCTCCATCATAATTGTTCACGCACGTTGCGCAGCATGTGCCCTTCCCTGAACTGATATATGATTCGCTTCCGCCGCCTATGCCTAATATCGAAAAAACCGCAGGCCCCTCGTCATTCGAGGAGACTGCGGTTATGCGGGCGTTAATTCATGGGCAGAAGCGCGAACGGATCGCCGTCCTTCCAGATATAAGCCGGCGACTTTACCGGCACGAACAAGGTTTGAAGCATGAGCAGCTCGCGCAGGTCCTGTTCGCCGGACGGCTGCGACCCGCTCTTTAGGGCGGCTTGGCGCACGTCGATGCCATAGTCTCCGAAGACGGTGCCGTTCTCATGGACGAGCACGCTGAGCGGCTGGCCGCCGAACACGCTGCGAATATCGGGCTTCGCGATGCCTAACCGGTCAACCGCTAAATAATAGAAGGAAGGGTATGCTTCCTCACCTAGCGGAAGCGCGCCGCCGTTCGCCGCTGCATAAGCATCGACTTTGGCCTGCAGGTCGTTAAGCTGCTGATAGACGACGACGCTCATGAGCCGCACGATCGGATCGGTCTCTTCATTCAGCAAGAGGAAGTAGTAATCGCCGCCTTTTTCGTAGGCAGCGCTCGGAATGGCGCTTATATAGTTCATGCGCTGCAGCTTGGCAAAATCAATGATGAATTTCTCGTAGACCGGCGTGTCGGCCGAACTGTTCTTGATCGGCAGCATTCCGCGATCCGCCTTGAACTGCTCGATCGCTGCCTGCACGTTGCGTACCGCTTCTCGAGGCGGCGCCTGATTCTCGGCGAGCCGATCCTTCGGATAGAGACAACCGGTCAGCCCGGCCGCGAGCAGCGCGCAAGTCGCGAGCAGCAGATAGTGTCGCAGCTTATTTCGATTCATACGCGTATCCCGCCCCCTTACCATAAAGCATCATCTTCGTCCTGCTTCTCCAACAACCGTCTTACGGCGGAACGCAGCGGGTCCTCAGGCACCTCGACAACGGCATGGCCGATGACGCGGGCTTGGCAGCTTAACCGGATCCCTTGGTCGATGTCGCTGCCCAGCTTGCGCAGCTCCTGCTCGCGCGCCGGCGATAAGCCGCCCTCGGACAGCACCTTTACCTTGCACATCAGACAGCCTGCCTTGCCGCCGCAGCGGGTCTTGATCGCCACGCGTGCACGCCTCGCAGCATCGAGGACGCTCGTTCCCCGCGGCACGGCGATCGTCTTGCCCTCCGGCTGGAAAGTAACGCGGTTATCCACGGCTGTGACCGCCTTCCGCGGCGCGCAACGCGGCTTCGATGCGATTCACGGCATCCTGCGTGAACGCATTCGAAGCGATCAGCTTCTCTAGAGCCGGATAATGGCGTGCGGAATCCGCAGCCATCGCCTCCGCTACGATCGCTACCCGATCCTCGCGACCTCGAAGCCAATTGAACAAGAGCTCATGCGCGAGAGGAACAAGCCGTATCTCGGCATCGGCAACAGTCTTGCAATCCGCATACGTCAGCAGCAGCGTTCTCGCTTGCGTCGCATACCGGCAACCATGCGCTTGCACGACAAAACCGCCGACCAATTCGACGGCGGCGTCCTCGATGCGGTAATGGCTCAATCGCGACTCGTAAATCGCCGTCGTACTGCAAGTCGGTTGGTCGATCGCATAGGAGGATAGCTTCTCATGCAGCAGTGCCGCGTCCTCCGGATCCGCATAGAGATCCAAGTCGCGGGGCTGTGCGGGGAGCGCGATGCCCCGCAGCTGCAAGCCTGCGCTGCCGCCGACGAGCCAGACCGCATCCGTTGTGGCAGAGCGCGCGGCTATGACCGCCAGCGCGTTCTCGATCGATGCCCTCGGTCTCATCGTCGTTCACTTCCTTAGAAATAAGGTTTATTCGCTGCCTTGATCGTGCCGGCGCCGGGCTTGACGATCGCTTGGCAGCCCAGGCGGTAGCCCTGCTCGAATTCTTCGGGCTCGAGCCGATCCCACTCGGCATCGGTAACCTCATCGAGGAATTCAGCTCCCTCTTCGATCAAGCAGCGGCAGCGCGCGCAAGTACCTCGCGTGCAGGAGAAGCCCCAGTCCACGTCTGCCTTCAGCGCCAAGTCGAGCAGGGACAGGCCGTCCTCCGCCTCGACTTCCTTGGTCTTCGTTCTTCCTTGCAGAATAATCATGTTTTATCACCCTTGTTGTATGTACTAGAAAAATCGAAACATCGATGTTTACTGACGGGTTGTCAGCACCGAGAAGGTTGAATGATGGTAGAAAATGAGGAACGGAGCGTAGGCAAACCTACGTGAGTACCGGAATTTTCGCCAGCGTTCAAGATTCGACGCCGAGTAAGCTCCGAAGCATCCGCTTCGTGATCACAATCCGTCCCTAAATGATGCCGATTAGGCCGCATAGGGCGCCTATGCCAAGCATGCCGAGCGCAACTAGCGAGAGCAAGAACTTCACGATGCCCTTCGTCTTGTTACGCGCGATCGTGATGACGATCGCCGATACTGCCATCAGTCCGATTCCTACCAGTGATACCCACATCTTCGTCATTGGATCCATGAATCAATCAACCTCGCTGCTACGGAATAATGATTAATTATAGCATCCGTCCTTCAAAAGGACAAAAGCCGACAACGCCCCTTTGCTGCTTTCCAGGGCACATTGCCGGCTTGCTCACGAATTCGTCACTTTTTCAGCATCATGCGAATGAGCGTCTCCATGTTGCTCATGTTCATGCCGCTCTTCTTTACGGCACTGACGATATCGTTAACCGTCGAATCGGACACGGGTACTTTCGCCATCGCCGAGACCTGCTTCACCAGCTTGCGCAGCTCGGCTTCGTTCCCGATCGTCTCGGAGGTTACGCTGCTTGCGAGCTTCTTGACCGCATTTTCGCTGATTGGCTTGCCGGTCTTCTTCTTCACGGCTTGCAGAACATCTTTGGAAATATTTTTCCCTGTCATGCTTCCCCTCCTTCATGCGTGCTTGCTAGCATCCTATGCATGAAGGACGGGATTCGTGTAGGCGCGCATCTGCGGTCGGAATCGCCGCGCTGCCATTCCTTCGCGACCTACTCGCTCTCGTGCGTGCGGACGCGACCCATCAAGGCTTCGACGGCGATCTTAGGCTCCTTGCCTTCGAACAGGACGGCATGGAGCTGTTCCGTAATCGGCATCTGCACATCATATTCGGCCGCGAGCGCGCGCGCTGCCCTCGTGGTGCGCACTCCTTCGACGACCATGCCCATTCGGCTCAGCACCTCTTCGAGCGATATGCCCTGCGCCAGCAGCGAGCCCGCTCGCCAGTTACGGCTGTGACGGCTCGTGCAGGTGACGACGAGATCGCCGATTCCCGCCAATCCGGCGAACGTGATCAAGTTCGCGCCCATTGCGGTGCCGAGACGACCGATCTCGGCCAGCCCTCGCGTCATCAGAGCGGCTTTGGCGTTATCGCCGAAGCCCAGCCCGTCCGATAGGCCGGCTCCAAGCGCAATGATGTTCTTGATCGCGCCTGCGACCTCTACGCCGAGCGCGTCCGGATTCGTGTACACGCGAAAATACGAATTAATGAAATAATCCTGCACGGCTTCCGCAACCGACTGCTCCTGGGACGCCACGACGACCGTCGTCGGGCACCGGCGGACGACTTCCTCCGCATGGCTCGGTCCCGAGAGCACGACGATCGATTGCTCCTCCCGTCCCAGCTCTTCGGCCAGCACCGTGCTCATCCGCTTCAACGAATCGGCTTCGAAGCCCTTCGTCGCATGGACGCACAATACATCCGGTCCGATATAAGGCGCTGCTTGCCGCGCGACGTCCCGCATGACGGACGAAGGCGCCGCGAACAGGACAAGGTTCGAACCCGCGATCGCTTCTTCGAGACTCGTCGTGGCTTGTATGCCCGCAGGAAGCTCGATATCCGGATGATAACGGCTGTTCTTCCTGCTCGAATTGATCTCGTCGACCTGGTCGCTGCTTCTCGACCAGAGCTTAACCGCATGCCCGTTGTCTGCGAGCACGGCTGCCAGGGCGGTTCCGAAGCTCCCTGCAACCAGCACCGCTGCTTGTTTATTTGCCATGGTCTTTCTTGCCCCCGAGCTTATTCTCTTGTCCCTTGACCAGCTTGACGATATTGCTCCGGTGCCGGACGAAGGCATAGACGAAGATGAACAGGCTGACCCATAACAGCTCGATCTCCATGTTCAAGAGCACCATGAAGATCGGCATCATCGCGGCGAAGATCAGCGATCCTAACGATACATAGCGCGTAATCGCGATAGCCGCGATTGCCGCTATCCCTGCATACAATGCAGGGAAGAATGCCAGCGTCGCCATGACGCCGATCGTCGTCGCGATGCCTTTTCCGCCCTTGAAGCGGAACCAGATCGGCCAGTTATGCCCAGTAACGGCCGCAAGGCCGCACAGCACTTCGATCCATATTTCATCGCCGCCCAGCCATTTTCCTAGCCAGACAGCCGCAATTCCTTTCGCGATATCCAGCATGAAGACGAAGACAGCCGGACCTTTCCCCAGGACGCGAAGCGTGTTCGTCGCTCCGGCATTGCCGCTGCCATGCTGCCTGATATCGATGCCCTTCACATAACGCGCGATCAAGATACTGAATGATATCGAGCCCAGCAAATAACTGACCGCGATCGCGATAATCGATTCCAACAAGATGCCTCTCCCCTAATCTTCTTCCGATTTCCGGCGCGTAATGAGCCTAAGCGGCGTCCCTTCGAATTCGAACGCGCTCCTGATCTTGTTCTCCAAGTAACGTTGATAGGAGAAGTGCATCAGCTCGGGATCATTCGCGAAAATGACGATGGTCGGCGGCTTGACCGATACCTGCGTCACGTAGTTGATTCGCAATCGTTTGCCCTTATCGGAAGGCGGGGGGTTAATCGCGATCGCATCCGATACGATATCGTTAAGCAGATGGGTCTGAATGCGCATCGCATGCTGTTCCGACACGCGCACGACGACAGGCAGCAACTTCTGCACGCGCTGTTTCGTCTTGGCCGAGAGGAACACGATCGGCGCATAGGTCATGAATAGAAAATGATCGCGGATGCGCTGCTCGAACAGATGCATCGTCTTCTCGTCCTTCTCGACGATATCCCACTTGTTCACCACGAAGATCGACGCTTTGCCGGCCTCGTGGGCATACCCGGCAATATGCTTGTCTTGCTCGATGATGCCTTCCTCGCCGTTAATCAGCACGAGCACGACGTCCGCGCGTTCGATCGCTTTCATCGACCGCATCACGCTGTACTTCTCCGTCGTCTCGTAGACCTTGCCGCGTTTGCGCATGCCTGCCGTATCGATCAGCACGTACTTCTGGCCGTCCTTCTCGAAAGGCGTATCGATCGCGTCGCGCGTCGTACCCGCCACATCGCTGACAATGACGCGCTCTTCGCCGAGAATCGCGTTCACGAGTGAAGACTTGCCGACATTCGGCCGGCCGATCAGCGCGACGCGAATGACATCTTCGTCATACTCGTCGTCTTCGATGACCGGCAGCCTCTCCACGACAGCATCCAGCAAATCGCCGATTCCGGTGCCGTGCGCGCCAGAAATGCCGATCGGTTCTCCGAATCCCAAGCTGTAAAATTCATAAATATCGTCCGAACGTCCCAGGTTGTCCACCTTATTGACCGCGACGATGACTGGCTTCCGCGAACGGAAGAGCATATGCGCGACTTCATCGTCCGCATGCGTCACGCCTGCTTTGGCATCGACCATGAATATAATGACGTCGGCTTCCTCGATTGCAAGCTCAGCTTGCATTCGAACCGACCGCATAATTTCATCCTCGCCGTCAATCTCGATTCCGCCGGTGTCGATGATGCTGAACGACTTGCCAGACCAATCCCCCACGCCATAGAGCCGGTCGCGCGTGACGCCCGGCTTATCTTCGACGATTGCCAGCCGATCTCCGATCACTCGGTTAAAAATCGTGGACTTCCCTACGTTTGGCCGCCCTACTATGGCTACCACGGGTCTTGCCATCGATTCCACTCCTTCAAAAATTCTCACGCCTACCATCATAGCAAAAAACAACGGGCTTGGCTAACTTTTCATTTAGGGCGATTTCGACAAACGATGCTGCGTCCATGGGTCATAAGGAGCCCCAATCCGTTCCATGCGCCCGCTCCAAGACGCGAAGCGGCCAGCGCGAGTGCCCAGGCATCGAGCCATTCCCATGGTCCGGCAACCCCCTCGAACGCCCATTCCGCGATGGCCATCGAACCGCTTACGATGACGAACTGCTCCCGGAATCCGATGGCCGCAATCGCGGCAACCAGACCGATGACGATCGGTCCTTCCCAATAGGGATCCCACAGCACGATGACAGGGTCGATCGCGTACAGCTTGCGGAACCAGATCCACAGCGCGGCGATAAAAGCTGCAGACAGCAGGATATAGGCCTGCTTCATTCTAGGCGCAATCGCAAGCCATGCAAGCGCGGCGGAGCCGGCGGTCCAATAGAGATAGAGCGGTCGCTGTTGAGACAGATGAAGGAGCACGAGAAGCCCGATCATGTAGACGAGCGTTCCGGCGAGCGGAACTTCGTCAGTCAACTGCTTGCGCCAGCCGGTCGCAAGCAAGATCGCAGCGGATACCAGAATGCACCCCGCAATATAGCCTGCATTCACGTTGCCACCCCCTTAATGCCCTATTATGTGCCATGTCGCGCTCAGGTAACCCTAGCGGACAATCGAGCGAAGAAAAACGCAAAAGACTGGAAGCCGTTGGCTTCCAGTCCGGAATGACGCTGTTATCACTTGAATTTGCTTAGCTTGTCGCCGAAGCGCTCGCCCAGCGTAATGCTCATCGTTTCTTTGTGGCTTACGCCCCCGTGCTGGTCTTCGCGCGGAGCGCGCGTACGGCGTTCGCGTTCTGGAGCCGCAGGTGCTTCAGGCGCTTCTTCCGTTTCCTTGATGCTCAGGCTGATGCGCTTCTCCGAAGGAATGAAGTCCAGCACCTTCGCTTGAACCTCTTGGCCTTCCTTGAGCACTTCATGCGGCGTCGCGATGTGGCGATGGGCGATTTGCGAAATGTGCACGAGTCCTTCTACGCCAGGTGCAAGCTCTACGAATGCGCCGAACGTGACGAGACGGCGTACCGTGCCCGTGACGATGTCGCCGGTCTTGAACTTGCCTTCCGCCGATTCCCATGGGCCCGGCTGAGCAGCTTTCATGCTCAAGCTGATCTTGCCGGCTGCAGGGTCAACCTTCAGCACCTTGACGCGTACCGCTTGACCTTCGGATACGATATCCTTCGGATGCGCGATATGCTCCCAAGACAGTTCGGACACATGGACGAGGCCGTCGATTCCGCCGATGTCCACGAAAGCGCCGAACGGCGTCAAGCGTTGAACCGTACCTTCGATTTCTTGGCCAACCTCCAGCGACGACATGACGCGCTGCTTGTTCGCTTCGAACTCCTCTTCCAGCACTTCCTTGGCAGACAGAATCACTTTATTGTTCTCGCGGTCAATCTCTTTCACTTTGACGCGAATCGTGCGGCCTTTGTAGCCGGAGAAATCTTCGACGAAGTGACGCTCTACCATCGAAGCCGGAATAAAGCCGCGTACGCCTACATCGACGACAAGGCCGCCTTTGACGACATCGGCAACCGCGACTTCCAGCGTCTCGCCTTTGTCGAAGCTTGCTTGCAATTCCTCCCATGCTTTTTCGCCGTCGATGATCCGCTTGGAGAGTACGAGCTTCTCCTTGTCATCGTCGATGCTGACGACCTTGAGTTCGACTTCTTGGCCGATCGTTACGGCATCGGAAGCATTCTCCAGATTGACAGCGGAAAGCTCACGAAGGGGAATGACACCGTCATATTTATATCCAAGGCTGACGTATGCTTGGTTATCCTCGATCTTGACGATTGTTCCTTTTACGGTGTCGCCCTTCTTCAGGGTCACCAAGTTATCCATCGTCTCTTGCGTGATGCTTTCCGCCGCGGCGGTTTCTTGAACATTCGTTTCTTCTGACATTGAAATAACCTCCTCGATTCGTACCCCAACTTTATTTAAACCTTGCGAAGTGCGTTGAATCAACTTCGAAGGATTTAAAATGAAAGAATGATGAAGCCTGACGATTACGTAACCCGCAGCTCGCGAATGCGCTGCATGATGAGTTCGGTTGCGCTCTCCAGCACATCGGAGGCTGCGGCATCCTGAAAGACCGTCATGTCGATCGGCTTGCCGTAGACGACCGTCGTCTTGCCGAACAGCTTATAAGATCCGACGATTCGAACCGGTACGACCGCTGCGCCGCTGCGCAGCGCGATCATCGCCGCTCCTTTCTTCCCTGCGGAAGTGTCATCCATGTTGCGCGTGCCTTCAGGGAAAATGCCCATGACGTTGCCGTCCCGTAGCAGTTGTAGCGAGAGCTTGATCGATTCCTTGCTGACGCCGCCGCGCTTCACCGGGAATGCGCCCAATGTGCGCAAGAAAGCGCCGATCGGCTTCCAGGCAAACAATTCAGCCTTAGCCATATAGTGGACCTTGCGGCGCAGCTTTATGCCTACGGTCGGCGGGTCCAGCACGCTAATATGATTCGAGCACAGAAGAACGGCCCCGGTCGCAGGGATATTCTCGGTACCCTTCGCCTCTAGACGGAATAATAGAGTATAAATCGCGTTAAGCAGCCATTGGCAGATCCGATAGGTCATCTCGTCGTCCCCTCCGCCATCTTCGTCAGGCCGAGCTCCGTAATCCGTGAACTGACCTCGTCGATCGTCAGCGACGTACTGTCGATTAACACCGCATCCGCTGCTTGAATCAGCGGCGATATGGCGCGCTCCCTGTCGCTGCGGTCGCGTTCCGCGATCTCGCTTTCCAAGGCTTCCAACGTCACGCCCTGCGCTTCGCCGCTTTCCTTGAATCTGCGCATCGCCCGTTCTCGGACGCTGGCGGTCAAGAATATTTTGAGCTCCGCGTCAGGCAGCACGTGCGACCCGATGTCCCTGCCGTCCATGACGACCCCCTTAGCGGCAGCCAGCTCGCGCTGCTTATCCACCAAGCTGAGACGTACCGCTTCGATCGCGGCTACGGCCGATACCGACTGCGTCACGTCGCGGCTGCGAATCGCCTCGGTAATGTCTTCGCCGTCCAGATACACGCGCTGAACGGGGGCGCCCGGCTCCAGCCGAATGTCCAGCCCTCCTACGAGCTCGGACAGCTTGTCCGATTCGTTCGCCGCAATTCCGGATCGTAACGCTGCTAGCGTAACGGCGCGATACATCGCGCCCGTATCGATGTAGATATAGTCCAGCCGCTTGGCCACCTGGCGCGCAACGGTGCTCTTGCCTGCGCCGGCGGGTCCGTCGATCGCGATATTGATGCGACCTTCCGCGTTGGACGAGTGATAGGTAGGCAACGTCAATCCCTCCAGCAACGAATCAAGAAAAAAGCAGGCAACGCCTGCGAACGTGAAAATTATACCACACTCTCCATAGCGATGCAAAAATCGGATCGCCTAGGAGGTTGTCGAACGCTCGCGCAACGGCTCCCCCTCCAGACGCTCGATCGAGGTCGCCCAATGTCGAAAATGATCGAAACGAAGCGCCGCCTGCGCCACAAATAGGGCAGCCAGCAGCGCTATGAGTCCGATCATTAGTTTCTTGCACAGCATGTCTGCGGCAGCCGCCCATTCCTTATCCGTCCAAGATCGCCATTGCTTCATGCGTATGGTCATCCTTGCCTTGTTTTACGGTAGTATGACCAGGGCCTCGACCCTCTATGCATCCAGCGGCATTAGCACTGCGGATAAGTCGCGAAGACTATCGCTTGCGGAATTCCAGCTGACGCTCGAAGCAGTACCGAATAATCTTTTGCCGTTCTCCGTCGGAGATTTCGGAGAATTTGGCCATAACTTGGTTCCGGCCTGACTCCAGCTGCTTCACGCGCACAATCTCCGGTCGGAAATTCGCATGGTCGACCGAACCGTTCTTATACGGGAGCAGCAGCCAGCAATCGAGGATATCGCCCGACTTAAGCTGCCACTTGCCTTCGGTTATGAAGGATATGCCGCCTCCGCCCACGTCGTCCGTCATCGCGAGGAATCGGACGCTCGAGAATTTGATCGCAAGCTCGAGCTCTGCGGCCACCCTGAGGAACGTGCGCCGCTGCACTTTCGTAATCGACTCCGGATCCGGGTTCTCGATCGCGATCAGGCGGATGACCTCTTCCTTGAAGCCGAGCACGTGCGTGCTGAAGAAGTTTTTCACGCCGCCGTCGCTGAGAAAATAAGCCGAAAGTTCGTCGCCGAGATACAGCTTCTTATACTTTCCCGTCTTCTCGTTCAGAGGAACTTCGATGAGCATCCGATCCTCGGCAATGTCCGCGATTCGGGATTTATATTCGATCTTCGTCTCTTCTTCGTCTGACGAAGCTACCTGCAAGAACAAGGTTTGATTCACCTTTGGCAACAATTCCGCTCCCCCCCATAAGCAAGATTATAGCATGCCTAAGGGGCGTTCAACCAGCTTGAAAATGATTCTTTTTCCCTATTTGTCCAATTATGTCGATTACCCTGCAGCTTGCTCTTCATCCGTCTCGAAACGCTCGATTTTCTCTTCGCCGCCGTCCTCCGCATTAATGAAGATCTTGTAGCGTCCTCCGTTAATGCGACCGGCGAATTCGTAGCAGAGCACTTCTTCGTCCAGATCGTTATCGATGAGCGCCATCTGCATGCCGCTCGTCTCGAATGACGGATTAAGCGCCTTGCGCGCCTCGTCCTCCGTTATGGCAGGCTTGGCAAGCTTGCGCTTATGATGCTCGTAGACGAAATCGACGGCCTGCAGCCCCAATACTTCTGCCTGATCGAGCGCCACTTTCACCGTCAGCTTCTCCGGGTAGATGACGATGCCGTTCTGAACCGCGGAGAACGTAATATTGACCGCGTTGTCGAAGCGATCGAAGCTCACGCCCTTCATCTCCGGATACCCGTGCTGCTTCAGGAACCGGGCTGCCGCGTCCTCGGCTTCTCGCATGCTTGCCGTCGGCTGCTTCTCGATCTTCCGCGGGTTCATGAACCAGATCAATTGGCTGCCCCGCTTCGTATAGTCCAACTGAATGCGGCCCTTCTCGTCCTCGCTGTCGACCGTCGCGGAATACGACGCATACTCGGTGCCTTTGCCGTTCTCCACGACCTTGATGACGGATGGATCCTGAATGCCAAGAAACTTGGCAGCGGCCTTCTTAATATCCTCCGGCGACGATGCGTTGCCGCTTAACATGCTGATGCCGCGCTTCTGATAGATGCTGGCCACCGACGGTCCCCAATTGATCTCCGGATACTCGCTTACCTTCTTATCGACCGTTTTGAAGCCGTCAATGATCGTATTGTCGCGCGGCGTCCGTTCAGACGCAAGCGCGATCTCCACGTCCATCCATCGCAGGTTATCGTCCAGTACTTTGGCCTGCATGGATTTGAGATCCTTGGAAATATCCTCCGAGTTTTTATATAACGTCTTCAGCGTCTCGTATTCCTTGTCCGACAAAGGTTGCTTAGTCAGATCCCTCACCGCCGCACGATAGGAGAAGCTGGCAATCTTAGATAAGAACTCCTCGGTTTGGTTGAAAGGCAAAAGCGTAAGCGGCAGTTGATTAATCTCGCTCTGGGCCTGGCTCGTAATTCTCCACACGTTAATCAAGCCTTTGCGATGATAAGCTTGCGATGTGGAATTGACAGCCAGCGTATTGCCCAACTGCTCGTGCAGTTGATCGACATGATAACTTAAATCGTGGAAGGCGCGTTGGTACTGATTCTCGGCCTTAATCAAAATGCTGTTCTTCTCTTGATGCTCTTGATAGCCCCAATAGACCGCCCCGATCAAGGCGATGGCTGCTACAGGAAACAATACGGCGCTTAAACGTCGATACACAGGCAAAAGCTCCTTTCATTAACAAACCTGGTGTTAGTGTGGTTTGTCGAAAGGAGCTTTATGCATGGATCGGACTGTTCATTGAACGTGTTCTTCAACCTCGAAATCTTCGGTATTGTTGCACAAGCATTGCTTGAACCCGGTGTCGATGCGTCCCTTATCACGCTTGCCCCGAAGCACGAACTTCTCGCCGCAATGATTGCATCGAATCCGGACTTTTACCCTTAACGTTGTCGTAGCCATATGCGATGGAAACCGTCCCTTTCTCGAACATTTCCTTCCCATTATGGACCACAATGCTAGGATTTAACCTCATCCTTTCGCGAGACGATGCGGAATGGCGAACCGTTATTCGCGCTCTTGATCTTGATCGAACTGCGAACCCATAAGAACAGCATAAGCGGGATGATGAGCCACAGCCAATACGTGCGGACGACGAGGATGATATAGTCGTACAAGCCGTGCCAGAATACCGGGAGCGCGAGCGACAGCATCAGGAAATGTCTTGAACGCGACTTCGCGAACTTCGCTTTGCCCATGTAATACCCCATCACGACGCCGAACAGCGCATGGCCCGATACGGGGAGAAGCGCCCGGAGAAGCAGCGATCCGAAGGTGGCCGGCTGCAGGAAGGCGTATAGCACATTCTCGAGCGTAGCGAAGCCCAGCGAAATTGCCGCGGCATATACGATGCCGTCGTACGGCTCGTCGAATTCGGTATGATTATAGATGACATGATACAACACGAACCACTTCAAGCCTTCCTCTACGCCGGCCGAGATGATGAAGGCAAATGCCAACGGCTCTTCGCCCCACCACAGCGTCAGCCCGCGCTGAATGACCGCGATCGGTACGACGACCAATACGCCGATCAAGAACATTCGAATCACCATGTGGATCGGCTCCGAATCATAACGATCCTTCAAATATAAGTAAGTCATCAGTGCGATGCCCGGTGCAATCGCTGCCGTCAGGATCGAGAATACCATCCCTTGCCTTTCACCTCCTTCTCTGCCAGCAACGGAAAGAGAGCGTCTGCCGGACGGTGTACCGCCTGTAGATGCTCTCTTTCGCGTCGTGCCTCATGGATTAATCAAAATGATTGCATATTTCGCGAACGGCTTCCGATGCAATGATGACCTTGCCGTACTCTTCCAGAACCGCTTGCGTAACGGAAGCGGCTTCGCCGAATTCCGCCAGCAACGCTATGATTGCTAGATTACGGCTGGTTTCGCTGCCAGCCGGATCGAATGCCAGCATATACTTACCTTGATAAGCGTATAATCGCCCGTCTTCCGTATGGCCGGACGCGAGCAACGCCTTGCTTGCCGAGATCACATCCTCGAAATCGCGGAAGGCGTACATCACGACGTCCGTCTGCTCGAGCGTGACTTCCAGCTCGTATACGTCTTCGTCCTGTTCGTCGTCGCTATCCCCATAACCGCTTTGCTGCGATTCCGTCTTGCCGCGGGTTACGATCACGACCATGCCTTGGGCCGGGAGGGCAAATACTTCCACTGCCAGAGGACCGCTTGCATCGAACCCGAGTTCGCTGTGAGCCTGATCCATCATCTCGCTGAACAGCTCATGCACCTTCGGAATTTCGCGCCACATGTCCTCTTTCTGCAATCCCCGTTCCAGGAGGTCATCGAACGTCAGGAAAATCCGAATCTTGTCCTGACTCAGCCGCTCGATCTTCATGCAGGATCCCTCCTCTGCAGCATCGGTTATAACAGCGTATGAACCATCATACAATATGTGATTAATCATACGTATGTAACTATGTTACCATGTCTCACCCCGAAATGCACTATCGAAGGGTAAAAAAACAGCCGTTTCCGCATGCGCGGAAACGGCCTGGATTGTTGCTATTTTAATGGGAAGCTTGCGCAGACGCGGCGTTCGCCTGGGATGCGCTTGTGTCTGCCAATATTTCGTTCGCTGCCGCCTTGACCTCAGGATCGCTGTTCAGCATATGCTCGATCGTTTTCCACGAATCCTCGCTCTTGCCGGAGTTGCCCGCGTTCTGTTTCGCATCGTGCTTCGCGCCCGGTTTCGCGGACATTTCATTGCCGAACTTGCGCGTCAATGCCGTCTCCAATATTCGGCCTTTCATGCCTGTAACCAACTGCCCCGTCGCATTGCCGGCCCAAGCGAGCGAGCCCGGCTTCTTCTGCGACATGTAAGCGGCAGCGGCGATTCCGACTATGCCCCCTAGAATAAATCCGCTCCATCTCATGATATGCCAACCTCCTTAATCGATTCGGATCACGTATGTAGTGTGCCCGTGCCCAGGCAGTTAATCCGATTCAAAATTAGGAAGCGAAGACGTTGTTGGAATGGCGCCGACCATGATAAACTATGTCGAAACATCACGAAATGGAGGCCAGATTGCGATGATGCGGTACCAGCCCCTAACCCTGTTGCTCGCGCTCTTGTTGACGCTGACGACTGCATGCGGCGATTCGGGCAATCAGCTGCCGGCAGCGAATGATTCCCCTCCCGCAGCTGTAGTACGGGAGCCTGCGGAGGAGCAATCGCCGCCGGAAGAACTTGCCGAAGATCCGGCAGCCGATAATGACGCAGCCGCCGATGCGAATGGACCTGACGCGCCGGATGATACGGCGGATCAAGCGCCGGATTCGCCGGCCGCGGAGGAGACGCCGCCCAAGAAGCTCTATCGCATGACCGATGCGTATCGGTTCGTGCCGATCGATTCGTCCGCGCCGGATAAGGTCGTGCTATTGACGTTCGATGACGGCCCCAAGGAGGCGGATATGCTGACGAGCATGCTCGATACGCTCGACAAGCACAACGCCAAGGCTGTCTTCTTCGTGAACGGCTATCGTGCCGCGAAGCAGCCGGAGCTGCTCACGCTGATCCATGATCGCGGTCAGACGATCGGCAATCATTCTTGGGATCATATCGATCTGAAGAAAGAAGCACCGGAGAAAGTTACGCAACAGATAAAGGATGTGCAGGATCTCGTCTTCAAGCATACCGGACAGCGGCCGACCTTGTTCCGCCCTCCGTTCGGCTCGGGCGGCGAAGCCGTCAAGGGGGTTGCGAAGCGCGAAGGCTTGCTGTACATGACCTGGTCCAACGGTTCGCTGGACTGGGATTCCAGTACCAAAGACAAGCCGGATGCCGTCATTGCCAACGTTCTTGATCAGCTGCACCCCGGAGCGAACATCCTGATGCACGAACTGCCTTGGACCGAACAAGCGCTTGATCGGCTATTGACGCAGCTGACCGACAAGGGCTATAGCTTTATCGACCCGGCTGCGATCGAGACGCCTGCCGCTGACGAAGCGTAAGGACGTGAGCCTCCGCAGGCGCGTTCAAGCGCAGCGGCAGATGCGATGTGCCATACCCTTTGCTGACGAACAGCCGGAGACGCCGCTCTCCGGCTGCTTGGCGTACCTTCAGCTCATACCACCCGCCTGCGTAGGTCACGGTCGTATAGGAACGGTACAAGGGTCCTAGCACGGGCAGCACGATTTGACCGCCGTGCGTGTGTCCCGCAAGCACGAGATCGACATGAAGCGCCGGTCGGTCCACAAGCTTCTCGATCAAGATGGGGTCATGCGCTAGCAGTATGGTGCAGTCCTCCTCGACTCTGCCAGGAAAATCGATCGGAGGCTGAAGCGCCATCTCCAGCCGATCCCTGCCGCTCTTCGAGTCGTCCACTCCGGCAAGCCGCAGACGCTCCCCCCCGCGCTGTTCCAATACCACGGCGTCATTCGACAGGATGCGAACGCCCTCTTCGCGCAGTAGCACCTCCAATTCGCGCGCATGATCATCGTAATCGTGATTGCCGTATACCATGTAGATCGGTCCGAGCGAGGCGAGCAGCTTAATATTGCGCCGCGTGCGTTCCAACGGGACTTTGCGTTCCCTGAGATCGCCACCGATCAGTACGAGATCGATGCGGCCCCCGGCGGCGGCTTGCTCGATATCCCGACGCTCGACCAGCCTGCGATGAATATCGCTAATAAAAAAAATACGCGTCCCTTCGAAGGACGCTGGAAGGCGGTCCAGCTCGACATCCATCTCTCGAACCGCCGCTCGCCTGGCTTCTGCGTGCATCCAAGCCGTCATCGCCGCGCCAATGCCGGCGGCCGCAAGTAGTACGCCTGTGATCGTCATGTCGACACCTCCTCCGTAATCAGCGCGAACGTGAGGCTATTGATTGCCCGCGAGCTCCCTGCCGAAGAAGAATAATCCGGCAGCGAGCACGAGGAACAGGACGATGAGCGTGTTGTAGAACCAACTCGCCATCTGCTGCTTGTTCGAAGGATGCTTCACGCGGCGGGAAGGCAGCGACGCATCGCCCTCCACAGGCGGTTGCACAGCCGCGCTCTTCGCCTTGCGTCTGCTCCTCGCCTGCGAGGAGCGTGTCGTCGTTTCCTCATTGATCATCATGACTTGTCTTCCCTCCGGAATCGAATGATGAGACCCATCGCCGCGTCTACGGCGAAGTGCGCCGCGATCGGCGCCCACAACGTGCCAGTCTCGATATAGATCCATCCAAGCCCGTAACTGATCGAGAAAACCAGACCAGTCGGAATCCAGTGCTTCAAATAGCGGACATGAATGGCGGCGAATAGGATGCTGGTCCAATAGGGCCCAAAATTGTGTTGAATCGCGCCACGGAACAGCAATTCTTCGCATACGGCTACGACAAACGACAGTACCAGAATGTGCCACACGGGCCGAGCCCGGAACAGCCTCTCGTTGACGCCGCCGTCATCGGCCGCGTCATCGGGCACCCACCTGGAAATGATCAGATCGACCAGAACGACGGCGGCCGCCAATCCGAAGCCCCACAAGGCAAACGTCCATCCGGAAGGAATTTCCAGAAGGGAAATTGGATTGCGCCGCTGTAAAAATACCCAGATCAATCCGATAATAAGCGTTAGAGCTTGCGTGAGGTAGAGATTGAGCAGCAGCATGCGATCGTCCAATTGGTCGACGGTCACTTTGCGGATCTTGATGTTACGCCAGTCGAATTTTTTCATAATTCCCTTCGTTATTCCCTTTTTCGATATTTTCCCCTATACTATGGGGACATAGCGCCATAATTCGACTGCTTATACCTAATAATACATAGTTTGAAGGAGACTGTCATGGAGAAGCGATTGACCCGAACCGAAATGCTGTTTAGCCTCGGCTTCATATTCATGCTGATACTGGCTATGGGCGCCTTTTTCGTAGGCTTGAAGATCGGCTCAGACAAAACCGAAGCGAAGTACGTTCCCAGCAAGAAGCTGAATACGGAAGCCGCCGCCAAGGTCACCGCTTACGAGCAACAGGATCTCGTTTCCTTCTATCATACCGTATTTTTGCCTTATCGTGAATTTATGAACGAATGGGTCGCCGAAATCGACAGCATGAAGGCCGGATTGACCGGCGACCCCGCTTCCAAGCTTAAGGAGTTGTCGTCGCTCGCGGACAAGCAATACGAGGCCGCTTCCAAAGCTGTCGTCTCGAATGTGTCGCCGCTGCTCGTCGATGCGCAGACCAATATCCTGAAGAGCTTGAAGCTATACTCGCAAGCGATGGATCGCAACCGAGGCAGCGCCGAAGCGGGCCAATCCGTCGCCGTGATCGCCGCGATCGGCAAGGATGTCTACTATCGCGAAGCGCTCGAATTCTCGCTGCAGGCCCAGAAAGATTACTACAGCGCCATGTTGAAGTGGAATGCCTCAATCGACCCTGATCTGCCCGAAGATTTCATTGCGCCGAAGCTAATGGAAATCGCCGACTGGAAATCGCAGCCGCTGATCATCAAGAACAAACTGGTCGCCGAAGAGCTCCACTCCCGCATGCTGCTTACCGCTTACTACCCGCAGGACTTGACGGCACGGATCGACCAATTCATCTCTTCCGGGCAAGCATCGAACATGAAGATCAAGACCGTCTCTTCGATCATCGATCTATTGGTCAGCACGGATGCGGTCCGAACCGATGACTTTCTGAATTTCAAAGCCCGCTATTATGCGGATGCCGTGCTTCCGCAGCTGCCGTTCTTCATCTCTTGATCAGGCAGCGATGGCCGATCAATCATAGCGAAAGCCCTGAATCAAGGCTGCAGCCGCGATTCCGCCGGACACATTGCGGAGTGCGCTGTAGCCTTTTTCATGCAAGTACCGGCAAGCGTACACGCTTCTCACGCCATGCGCGCACAGCATATACCATTCTTCGTCGGGAGGGAGCTCCTCCATACGCTCGGGGATCGTCTGCAGCGGCATATGCACGGTGCCCGGCAAGCGATAGTATTCCCATTCCGGCAGCTCGCGAACATCAATGACGCGTTCCGGCGCGATATCGCCGTTCTTTATTCCTTCCAGCAGCTGTTTTGCGCTAATATCGACCCATGACATCCTGCAAAATCGCCCCTTTTATACGCTAAATACGAACATTCAAGCCTTCAATGCGCCAATCATAACGAAAATTTCACAAATCGGCAACCATCAACGATTGCTTCTTGGCGCTGCTTTGCTATAAAATAGTAGCATTACGATAGGGGGTTCTACTGTCATGTTTAAAGTTCTAGTATCGGATCCAATCAGCGACCTGGGCATTCAGCAGCTCGTCGATGCGCAGGACGTAGCCGTCGATAAGAAGCCTGGCCTCAGCGAGGACGAGCTCGTCCAGATCATCGGCGAATACGATGCGCTTCTCGTTCGCAGCCAGACGCGCGTTACGGCACGCATCATGGAAGCCGGCAAACAGCTGAAGGTCGTTGGACGCGCTGGCGTAGGCGTCGACAACATCGATCTCGCGGCAGCTACCGAGCGCGGCATTATCGTTATCAATGCGCCTGACGGCAACACGATCACTACTTGCGAGCATACCTTCGCCATGATGATGGCCGTTGCCCGTCATATCCCGCAAGCTTATATGAAAACAGTCGGCGGCGTATGGGATCGCAAGACGTTCCTCGGCGTCGAGCTGCGGAATAAGAAGCTCGGCGTTATGGGTATGGGACGGATCGGCAGCGAAGTGGCTGCGCGTGCCAAGGCATTCGGCATGGAGATCCTCGCCTATGATCCGTTCCTGACTGAGGAACGTGCCGACAAGCTGGGCGTGAAGCTGTCCACGGTCGAAGACATCGTGCGGAATGCAGACTTCATGACGGTACACACGCCGCTGACACCGGAGACCCGCCACATGATTTCCCGCGCTCAGTTCGAGATCATGAAGCCCGGCATGCGCATCGTGAACTGCGCGCGCGGCGGCATCATCGACGAACAAGCGCTCATCGAAGCGATCGATCAAGGCATCGTCGCAGGCGCTGCATTCGACGTATTCGAGGTTGAGCCTCCTGCAGCGGACCATCCGTTCTTGACGCACCCGAAGGTCATCGTTACGCCTCACCTCGGCGCATCCACGGTGGAAGCACAGGAGAACGTAGCGATCGACGTATCGGAGCAAGTGCTGCACATCCTGCGCGCTGAGCCGTTCAAGAACGCGGTCAACATGCCTCCGATTCCGGGCGACGTGCTGAGCAAGCTCCAGCCGTACTTCACGCTCGGCGAGAAGCTCGGCAGCTTCATCGCGCAGTTGACGGAAGGCGCCGTACAAGAGATCACGGTTAGCTATTCCGGCGATTTGGCGGATGTCGATACGCAGCCGCTGACCCGCTACATCGTAAAGGGCGTACTGTCGCATCACCTGGGCTCGGATCAAGTCAACGTCGTTAACGCGATGCACTTGGCCAAGACGCGCGGCCTGAACATCGTCGTGAACCAGTCGACGACGCATAAAGGCTTCACGAACCTCGTCACGGTCTCGCTCCGCACGAAGCAAGAAGAACGCCTCGCGGCCGGCACGCTGCTGAACGGCTATGGCGCCCGCATCGTGCAGATCGACAAGTATCCGGTCGACGTCGCGCCGGAAGGCAACCTGCTCCTGATCAGCCATAACGATAAGCCGGGCATCATCGGCCGCGTCGGTACGCTGCTGGGCAGCAAGGACGTCAACATCGCTACGATGCAAGTCGGACGTAAGCTGGTTGGCGGCGCCGCGATCATGGTCCTCTCGGTGGACAAGGGCGTGCCGAAGGACGTTGTCGCGGAAGTGACGAGGATGCCGGATATCAATACGGCGAAAGAAATAATAGTGGTGTAATGAGAAGAGGCTCCTGCTTTGGCGGGAGCCTTTTACTGTGGAGAGGAAACGGATGGAGCGCGGAAGTCGTCGTTCCGGGATTTCGGCTCCGGTTGCTGTTGCAGCCAGGGAATTCGATGAGAAGCCCAGAGGACATTCCCCGGCCGCAGAGGCAAACGCTATCGCTCCTCCGCCGAATTCCCTGCACTCCTCCTCCCACGCCATCCGCTTTTACCT
>JAEZCJ010000165.1 GCA_023433615.1 Bacillota bacterium
TGGCATTAGTCGCAGGCTTGGGCGTCGGCATCCTGTTCCGCTTGCTCCGATTGCCGCTGCCCGCCCCTCCTGTCCTCGCAGGCGTTCTCGGGATCGTCGGCGTCTATCTGGGCGGCATCCTCGCGGAGCGTCTATTGGAATGGTGGAAATGATCCGTTGCCTGCAGGACGGTTCAGCCGTCCGGCGGCCGCGGGGAGGATTGCATACTTGACTGAAGTCGGAAGTCGAAGCGCAAGAAGAGCAGCCCTAATCGTGCAGGGCTGCTCTTCGCTTGCATTGCCCATTATTTCTCGCGGGCGTATAAGATAAAGTCGGAGCTTACCGGCGTGAAGCCGTTGACCCTCAGGAAGCTTGCGATCTGACCGCGGTGATAACTGCCGTGCAAGGTGACATGCGAGAGAATATCGCCGACGGCGGTGCGGAATTCCTGACCCGTCGAATTCCGATACGCGACTACGCTTGCGAAATCGGCGTCGGTGATCCCTTCGAGATAGCGTCTGTACCCCTCTGCGTTCGTTTCTGTCAGCGCTTCGCATTCTTGCAGATTGTATGCCGGCCAGATTGCCAGCTTAGAGCTGTCCTTTCCCTCAAGCCTCGTGAGCCACACGCGCTCGGCTGCCGTAATATGCGCGAACAGCTTCTTCTCCTGCAGCGCTTCTGCTTCGTCCATGCTCCGAAGCGCATCTTGTATACGCTGGTTCGCCCAGTAGGAGTGTTCGTTGAGCCTCTTGTAATGATCCCTTAACATCATCGCTCTCCACCCTCTCTTTTTATGCAGATTATACCAATGCCCAGGGAATGCATACAAGCGTGTGCCTTCCCGTAAATACTCCTTGCACCTACAGTAGCGTGAGGTTGTATACTCAACTTAAAGATCTAATTGTCGGAGGTGAGCCGGCATGGCCGTTAAGCAGCTTCGCGTGGGCGAATTGGCTGCGTCATCAGGACTGTCTGTTCGTACGCTTCATCATTACGACCATATCGGACTATTGAACCCATCGGGGCACACTGGCGCTGGGCATCGCCTGTACACGACGAGCGACATTCGTAGACTGCAGCAGATCCTGTCGCTACGGAGCATCGGATTCGCGTTGGACGAGATCAAGCTGGCACTCGATCATGAGTCGCTGTCGCTTCATGAGACTACGGCACTTCATATCAAGCGGATCCGTGAACAGATGAGCAAGCATAAGACGCTTCTGCAAAGGCTGGAAATGATTGAACAGCGCATCTTGTCGAGCCGCAGGCTGACCATCGACGACTATATCGAAACCGTAGAGGTGATTGTGATGAGCGAGAACAAGGCCGTACCGAATCTGAACAAGGCTGTCCCGATCTTGGATGTGTCCGACTACGAGGCCAGCATGGCTTATTACGTGGAGAAGCTCGGTTTCCGGAACAATTGGGATTGGGACGGGTTCGGGTCGGTCAGTCGGGATAACGTGGAAATTTTCTTATCGCATAATCCGGAAGGGATGTTCAATACGGCCATGACGATATTCGTCAAGGATGCTGCGGCCATCCACCGGGAGCTGCTTAACAATCAAGCGATTATCGACATGGAGCCAACAAGGATGAAGTGGGGCGTAATCGAGCTGCATGCGAAGGACTTGGACGGTCATCGGATTCGGTTCACGCAGCCGCTGCCCGAGGATGAACGCGAGATCGAACGAACGGAGATCAGGCCGCGCATCGAGAAGCGGTTAGCTGCCGTATTGGCAGAATTGGCAAACGAGACGGGCAGAAGCACGGGAGAAGTGCTGGAGGAGGTACTGCTGCACTCCTTCGAGCCGATTGCGGGCATGGAGGGACAGGCTAGCGCCAGCCCGCATACGCTCGAAACGCTGGACCTCATCCAGCGGCTGAAGGATAAGCACCGGCTGCACTACGGCACGCATGACAGCTACGGCTTCGTGGAGAAGAACGATAACGACTAGAGGAGAAGGCGAAGCTATGCCGATGCGGAGACGAATAACGTTAACGCAATTCCCGTATATCTTGCCTTCCAGGCAGTCTAATACGGTCTTCTTCTCCGGCGGTTCCAACGAGCCGATGGACGATTCGCGTCAAATCGTTACATTCATCTGTCTAGACCTCCGTTAACTGTTCCGATTCGTGCCGTTGCGCCGATTTCTTCGTATTGCAGCAGCCTGTCGCAGTCGAGAAGCATTTGGACTTCGATCCCGACCTTCCCGATCCCCTTGATGTACCGCTGGCCGGGACTCGTTACGATATCGGGCGGCGGCGCAATCTCCCGCTCCGCAATGGACAATACCTCGGCTACGCTGTCGACGATCAGACCGACCGACCTCTCGCGGAACTCCACCACCACGATGCACGTCCGATCGTTGTAGGGACGAATCGGCTTCTTGAAGCGAAGCCGGGCGTCCATTACAGGAATGATGCGCCCTCGCAGGCTAATGATGCCCTTGATGTCATCGGACAGCTCCGGGATCTCCTTGATGGCCAGAATGCCGACAATCTCTCTTACATACTTAACCTCGATTCCATAGACTTCGCTGCCAATCAAGAATGTCAGGAATTTCTCCCTCTGCCTGTCGTCTAGCCGTTGCTCCTCGTACTGCAATAATTGCTCTGCCATGCGGTATGTTCCCCCTTGTTGTCGCGCTGCGCGCATGAGCCTTGCCCGTCGTTCGGCATAAATCGATCACGATCGACACCCTGTACCCATACAAAAACGCCCTTTCTCATGTGAGAGAAAGGGCGCTGCAAACAACACAAAAAGCAATGTGCAGCCCGGCTGCCATAGCTGGAATCAGCTTTAGGCCCGTGGTTTTGCGTCCTTGCCTTTCGGCAAGTTTGCCCTCTCGTATTCGGTTGGAGATAAGGCATGACGCCTTAGTGACCCCATGATAGCACGCGATCGGAATCGTGTAAACCTATTTTTAGGGAGAATCGAACTAGGTACTCGGAACTATCGCAAACTAGCCAACCGCTCCTACTGCGACTCCCGCTTATACCGGAACCGGTACTCCCCGGAACCGACCGACAGCACGACAGCGCCGCTCGTTTCCCTGGCTGACAGCACGCCGGCCGCTCCGGACACCGGCCTGCCGCTCTCCGTCAGTTCAGCTATGCGCGCCTCCTGCAGCACAATATCCGCCGTCGCATTCGCGGGTACGACGACGTCTAGGGTCACGTCACCCTCGTCGATTCGCCAACCGGACACGACCGGCCCGTATGGCGACTTCAAGGTCGCACGGGCGTGGCTCAGCGAATCGCCGGCATACCGCGGAGCGATTCGGATGCGCTTATAGCCTGCCTCGCCGCTCGTCTCGTCAAGGTCCAGCCCAGCGACATAGCGGTACATCCAATCGCCGATCGCCCCGTAGGCATAGTGATTGAACGAGTTCATGTCGTCGCTCCAGAACGAGCCGTCCGGCTTGATGCCGTCCCAGTGCTCCCAGATCGTCGTCGCTCCCTTCTCGACCGAATAGAGCCATGACGGGTACGACTCCTGCAGCAGCAGCTTCACGGCCGTGTCGTGATAGCCGTTGTCGGACAGCGCGAAGCACAGGTACGGCGTGCCGACGAAGCCCGTTGTCAGGTGCCAGCCGTTCTGCTTCACCAGCTCATTCAAGTCATGCGCGATGCGTACCCGCTCCGCCCCTTCAACCAGGCCGAACATGAGCGCCAGCACATGCGCCGTCTGCGTCGGAGCCGCCAAGCGGCCCCGGGCCGTCACGAATTCGCGCTTGAATTCGGCGATGACGCGCGCATGCAGCTCGCTGTAACGGCGAACGTCATCCGCTCTTCCGAGTGCGACGGCAGCATCTCTTACGAGCCTCGCTGCGTAAGCATAGTAGGCCGTCGCGATGAGATCCCTCGGCGTCGCGCCCACGTAGCTGTTCTCCTTGGCATCCAGCCCGAGCCAGTCGCCGAAGTGGAAGCCGGTGTTCCACAGCCATTCGTTATCGCCTTGCCTGCGAATATATTCGACCCAAGCCTTCATGCTACCGAATTGTTCTGCCAACAACCGCTGATCGCCGTAGCTCAGATAGATCGTCCACGGACAGATGACGGCTGCGTCGCCCCAAGCCGCCGACGCCGTGACGCTCTCGCCGTCCGGGTTATCATCCAATACGTTCGGCACGACGAACGGCACGCTGCCGTCGGGACGCTGATCCGCCTTCAGATCGCGAAGCCACTTCGTGAAGAACGGCCCGACCTGGTAATTGAATGCGGCGGTTCGGACGAACACCTGCGCATCCCCCGTCCAGCCGAGGCGCTCGTCGCGCTGCGGGCAGTCCGTCGGCACATCGAGAAAATTGCCCCGCTGTCCCCACTCGATATTCGCCTGAAGCCGATTGATGAGCGGATGCGAGCATTCGAAGCTGCCGGTCTTCGGCATATCGGAATGGATGACCTCGCCGACGAAGCGATCCATCAGCTCGCGATCCGACATCCCAGCCGGCAGGCCGTCCACATGCACGTAGCGGAAGCCTTGGAACGTGAAGGTCGGCGCATATTCGGCTTCGGCAGCGCCGTTAGCGATATAGGTCGCGACTTGCTTCGCCTTGCGCAGGTTCCCCGTATAGAGATTGCCATCCCGGTCCAGCACCTCCGCATGGCGCAGGCGAATCGCGGTGCCCGCTTCCGCAACGAGCGTCATGCGCATGCGTCCGACCATGTTCTGTCCCATGTCCAGCACGGTCTCCCCGTTCGGGGTATGAAGCACGGCTGCCGGCCGCAGCGTCTCCGTCACGCGCACAGGCCAGTTCTCCTGCGCCACGATCTGGTCTAGCGCAAGCGTCGGCGTATCGACCGCTGCCCAATCCGCATCGTTGAAGTCCGCCTCGTTCCATCCAGGCAGCTCCTGCCGCGCATCGTATATTTCCCCGGCATAAATCTCCGACATCCGAATCGGCCCCGCCTTCGATGAACGCCAGGTCGGATCGGTTGTCACGACCTCTTCCGTACCGTCTTCATATGCGACATGCAGCTGCAGCAGCGCTGCCCGCCGGTCCCCGTAAAGACAGGTCCGGTCCTTCCAGCCCAACATGCCGGTGTACCAGCCGCTGCCGAGCAGAATGCCGATGCCGTTCCCGCCCTCGCGCAGCGCATCGGTCACGTCATACGTCTGATACTGCAGCCGATGCCGATAGCTGGTCCAGCCCGGCGCGAGCAGGTCATCGCCGATCTTGCTGCCGTTCACGTAGAGTTCGTACACGCCCGCAGCGGTCGCGTAGATGCGCGCCGAACGAATGCCCGACCGCAGCTCTACTCTCTTGCGTAGCAAGTGAGCCGGCTCATCCTGAACCGGTGACTCTGCTTCGGCTGCATCGCTGTCCGCGCAGGCGGCAATCCATTGCGCTTGCCAGCCTCCCGGCTGCAGCAATCCGGTCTCCCACCACGATGCCGTGCTCCACTCCGATTCGCGGCCGTGGTTGTCCCACACCTTCACGCGATAGGCATAGCGGGTGCGGGGCTGCAGCCCCGGACCTGCATACGCCACGTGCACCGACTGGTCCGAGTCGACGCGCCCGGAATCCCACAGCAGGGAATCGAAGCGTTCCGGCACATCCGTTACCTGCACCCGATAGGCCGTCTGCAGCGTGCCCCGGCGCTCGCTTCGCAGCATCCAGCTTAGTCTGGGCTTGGCAGCATCCAATCCCATTGGCGCTGTCCGATATTCGCATGTCAATCCTTCAACGGCTAATGTCGTATGGTCCGCGCTCGTCATCATCGTCCCGTTGCCTCCTTGATCGTACCGTTCCGGTACGGTTCTCCTCCCCATCATAGAACGGATTCAACGGAATATTCAGCGTCGAATCGGACATCTATTATTGGTTATTCGGACTTAGCGGCTCATTATCCGAGAACAGATCCGGATTGTCCTTAAGCATCTCGGCGATGATCTCCGCCACCAGGACTGCATCGCATACCCGAACGACGGCATCGCCGAAACGTCCAACATGCATGGCCCCCTTGCTTACTAGCACCTCATCTACCTTCCAGAAATGCTCCGACCACGATAACCCGCAGTGTCGGCGAGAAGGCACGGGAATTTCGGTCCCGTCGGCCACTACGGTATACAGCATCTCATGCGTGTCCGTCATCCTGCCCGGTATATCTACCCACTCTTCGACGCCGTGAATGAACGTGTTGCGCTTGAGGTCGACGCCGACTAACATTATCGTTGCCTGCCGGTCAAGCAGCTTCCCCCAGCTGGAGCCCCTGGCGCAAGGCGTATCGAATAGATGGTCGCTGTCCGTGAATGCCGCAGCATCCTTCCCCAGCGCCGCCACGGAATGCGTCGGGTGCCATGAACGCACCACCCCCGGCCTCGCGCGGAAGAGCTCAGGCAGGATCCCGACGCATACCGGCGACTCCTCCACATAGAACCTCGGATTATCCGCATTAATATAAGACCACGTATGGGCGGGAAGCACGAGCAGCCCTTCCTTCATATACGTTGACAACGCGTCCAGGACCGTGTCCGCGCCGCCCTCGACCTGCCCGATGCTTCGCATCGAAGAATGAACCAACAACGTGCCGGTTCCGTCAATTCCTAATTGCTCTAGCTGTTCCTGCAAGCTCGCTTGCGTATGCGTATTCACGCGATCCCCTCCGAATCTCGATAAGTCGACACATGAATAGATGTCTATCCCTGCATCATACCACACCGCCAGCAGATGATGACGTTCGTCTCTACATGCTATGATAGAACCATCACGACGCCAGTCGAGCGAGAGGAGCCTGAGCCGACATGCCGATTACCCGCCCCATCGGACAGTTCAAGGGAAGCGACTTCTACGACTCGCAGCTTCCGATCTTCGTCAACCGTGCCATTGAGACGCACCAACTGCTGGAGCATCGGCATGATTTTCTGGAGATCAGCTATGTCAGCGAAGGCAGCGGGACGCATCATGTCGGTCAGCGGGCGATTCATGTCTCCCAGGGCGATGTCTTCCTCATCCCCGTCGGCGTCTCGCACGTGTTCCGTCCTTCGTCCACCTCCAAGCGATCTCCGCTTGTCGTCTACAATTGCGTCGTATCGCCTGAGGCCGTGACGCGTCTGCTGCAGGCTTTTCCCGGAGGGGGCGCAATCGAGGGTCTGCTGCACGGCGACGATAGCTACGGCTGTCGCGATCAGGACGGCGAATACCGCCGCAGGTTCCAGCGTCTCTACGACGAATACGCCTCCGATCGGCCGCTTAAGGAGACGGCGTTGTTCGCAGGCGTGCTGGAATTGCTGTTATTGCTCTACCGGCACGAGGCCGGGAGCGGTAATCATGACATTGCGTTATCTCGACAGGGCCGTACCGTTATCGAGAATGTGACAGCCGTTATTCGCGCCCGCTACGCCGAGCCGATCACAATGGATGCGCTCGCGCAGCAGGCCGGCATCGGCGTCCGTCAACTGCACCGCTTGTTCGTGAAGCACACCGGCATGCCAGGTATCGCGTATGTCCAGAATGTCCGGATCGAGGAGGCTTGCCGACTGTTGCGCACGACGGACCGCAAGGTCAGCGACATCGCCGCGATGGTCGGCTATTCGGACATCGCTTACTTCAACCGTCTGTTCTTGCGGAAGACGGGGCAGGTGCCCAGGCAGTACCGCCGCTACGGCCAGCGTCAGCCGAACACGTGACTGACGTAGATCATGGCAATCAGCCCGATGATGAACGAATACGTCGACGGCCGCTCGTAGCCGTGCCCGTGGCTCTCGGGAATCAGTTCCTTGTAGGCGATGAACAGCATCGCCCCGGCCGCGAAAGCCAGTCCGAGACCGATGATCGATTGGATGGAGCTCGCCGTGAAATAGCCCACAACCGCGGACACCATCTCCATGAGCCCCGTGAACGCGACGATGAGGAACGACTTCCACTTGCTCACGTTCGAATTCATGAGGAACACGCCGAGAATGAGCCCTTCCGGCATGTTCTGCGCACCGATCGCCAGCGCGACCATCGTCCCGAGGCCTTCGCTGTCGCTCGCATAGCTGAAGCCGGTGCTGAGTCCCTCCGGAATATTGTGGATGAAGAGCGCGATGATGACGAGCAGCGACTTATTATCGAACGAGCTGATGCCGGAGTCGTTCTCGACGTCGATATGCGGGATGTTCTTCTCGATCAGGTCCAGCGTCACGACGCCGATGAGCAGCCCGATGACGAGCAGGACGATGCCGGATTCCTTAATCGCCTGCGGAATCAAGCCGAATGTAGAGGCCGAGACCATAATGCCCGCGGTGAACGCGATCAGGATATCCTTCCATCGCTCCGACAAGCGCTTGATGAAGAGCAGCGGCGCAGCCCCGAGCACGGTAGCCATCGCCGATATGAAGCTTCCGATTAATGCGGTCTCCATGCTGTGTTGAGGTCAGCTCCTTCGCGGACAAGATACGCGCAGCTAATGCATTAGCCGTCTATTCCTCTATTATATGAATAATCGTCGGAGACATCCATTGCCGCATCGAGACTAGATCCAGCCCTTCGACTGCGCGAGCAGGATCGCGTCCGTCTTGTTATGCGCCTCGAGCTTGCCGATAATTTCCGACATGTAGTTCCGCACCGTGCCGTGACTAAGGAAAAGCGCTTCGCCGATCTCCTTGTTCGTCAGCCCCTTGGCCGCCTGCGACAGGATGTCAATCTCGCGCGGCGTCAGCGGATTGGGATTCTCCCACAGCGCGAGCGTCAGCTCCGGGTGCATGACGCGGCCGCCTGCCGCGACACGCCGGATCGCGTCCGCCAGCTCCTCGCTCGGGCTGTCCTTGAGCATATACCCCTTCACGCCCGCCGCGATCGCCCTGCCAAAATACCCCGCACGCGCAAACGTCGTCAGGATGATCACCTTGCAGGGATCGCCGGACGCATGCAGCTCATCGGCTACTTCCAGTCCTGTCATCCGCGGCATCTCAATGTCAAGCACGCAGACATCGGGCCGATACTCGCGGATCAGGGCAAGCACCTCTTGCCCGTTTCCTCCCTGGGCAACGACCTCGAGATCGTCTTCCAGCGCGAGCAGGGATGCCAGCGCGCTGCGCAGCATCTGCTGGTCGTCCCCCAATATGACGCGAATCATTCGTTCTCCCCGTCCTTCCTCAGCTGTCGTCTCACGATCGGCACTTCCATGATCAGCTTCAATCCGCCCCCGGCGTTCGATGCGGCGTTGAGCCGTCCTTCGAGCAGCCCCAGCCGCTGCCTGATGCCGGTGATGCCGCTGCCGGTAACGCTCATCATTGCGTCGTCAGGGATGCCGATTCCGTTGTCGGCGACCGTGCAGCGGATCGCTTCGGCGTCCGCCTCCAGCGTGACGCGGCAAGCATCCGCCTGGCTATGGCGCACCATATTCGTCAGCGCCTCGCGCATGCACATCGCGATGACGGATTCCTGAAGCGGCGTAAGCGTCAGCTTGCCTTCGGCTTCGATGCGGTTATCGATTGCGAGCGCGACGCTTGCAGCCGCGCACAGCGCTCTAGCGTGCTCAAGTTCTTCGTCCAGCCTCACCGCCTTCATGTCGGTGACGAGCTCGCGCATCCGCTTCAGCGCCGTACCTGCGGTCGCGCGGATCTCGCTGGCCTCCTTCGCCGCTTTGACAGGGTCGCGCCCGATCATTTTCTCCGTGAGCTCGCTCTTGAGCATGATGAGGGACAACGTATGGCCGAGCGTGTCATGCAGCTCGCTGGCGATGCGTTGGCGCTCCTCCTGCTGGGCGAACCGCTCGATCTGCGTGGTCGCGGCCTGCAGCCGCTCGGCCATGTCCCGATACCGCGCGGAGATGCGGATGACGTAGGGCAGGATGCAGCCGCCGAAGATCGGCGGAAACAGATTGAACCAGAATTGCCAATCGCCGGCACGGCCGGAGTCCAGCATAATGCCGAGCATGCCGATTGCGAATACGGCAGTCAGCACGATGTGATGGGCGAGTCGCAGCGGGTTCATCGCGGATACCGTCATGAAGATGAGGTAGACGTACATCGGATGATAGGTGAAGCCGAGCGCCAGAATGATGAGCGTCTGAAGCAGCAGGGCCGCCGTCTTATGCTTCATCGCGATGAAGTCCATCCGAAGGTGCAGGCCGGCCAAGACGAGCAGCGCCGCCATGCCCGGCAGCAGCCTGTCGACGGGCTCCTGCAGCATGAAATAGATCGGTATGGCGAGGTTCAAGAGGATGACATATTGCCAGATCCGGTTGTTGCCGCGCAATGGCTGCCGGCCGGGTTCCGAATGCGGCAGCGCGTCTGTTCGAGTCTCGGTCATCGGATTACCGCTTTCGTCATGGAGTCTTCGAATCTTCGACTATCGTACCATATCAACCCGCGTTCCAACAGATCGATTGTCGCCGCCTGAACGTCAGGCCTCACGTCTGTTCATGGTCAGCATCGCGAGCAGGATGAAGCCCAAGCCGTATCCGAGAAGCAGCCCTGCATCCGACAGCTCGATCGCACGGCCTGCCAGCATGTTCCACGCACCGTTCGCATAGGCGTGGGACGGCAGCCATTGGCCGATCGCCTTCAGCCACGTCGGGAACGTCTCGAGCGGCATCCACAGCCCGCCTGCCACGGAGATGCCCATATAGAGCAGGTTCGAGACGGCGGTCGCCACATCCGTGCTCTTGATCGTGCCGATCAGGATGCCCAGTCCGAGGAACGGAATGCTGCCGAGGAGCAGCCATAGCCCGCAGGCGAGCCAGCGCCCCAGCGTCATCTCGACGCCGAACGTCAGCGATGCGGCCAAGAACATGACCACGATGATGAGCAGATGGATGATCAGGTGCGAGACGAGCTTCGCGCTTACCCATGCACCGGTCGACATCGGCGTGAGGCGAAGCAGCTTCAGCAATCCGTCCTTGCGCTCGAACGACAGCCGAATGCCGAACTGGCCTGCAGCCGTGCCGATCAGGCTGAAGGCCGTCATCGACATGAGCGAGTAAGCGGCCCATGATGTGGAACCAATCTCGGTGTCTGCCCCGTTAAGGAAAGCGAACAGCGCGTAGAACGCAATCGGCATGAGGACGGAGAAGAGCAGGAAGAACGGACTTCTGACAAGGCGAAGCCCCTCGGCCTTGGATTGTGCGACGAATGCTTGCATGGGTATCTCTCCTTATGTTGGGTAGTATCGGTAAGATGCGGAATTTGACGGCGGCATGCTTGCAAGCTTGATGCCCGATCCGTATATTCGTATAACTACTGGCTTGGCTCAGGCTTCTCGGTCAGCTGGCGGAACACGGATTCCAGGCTCGCCGTCTGGACCTGAATGTTGGCGATGTCCCAGCCTGCAGCCAGGATGATCGGCAGCAGCTTGTCGGTGTCCGAGGCCAAGAGACGAATGTCGTCTCCTGCGATACGCACTTCTTCGACGCCCGGCAGGGCGGACAGTTCTTGCTCGCTCGGCATGCGCGCCGCCTTGAAGCTGATCGAACGCAGCGGCATTCCTGCCTTCAGTTGCGCCGGCGTCCCCTCCGCGACGAGCTTGCCCTCCGCGATGACGACGATGCGATCGGCTACCGCGTCCGCTTCCTCGAGGTAGTGCGTCGTCAGCAGAATCGTCCTGCCTCCGCTCGCGAGCGCGCGGACGACTTCCCAGAACCGCGCCCGTGACTCTACGTCCATGCCGACCGTCGGCTCGTCGAGCACGATCGTGTCCGGATCGCCGGCCAGCGCCATTGCGAACGCGAGCCGGCGTCGTTGTCCGCCGGAGAGCGATGTCGCGCGCTGCTTCGCTTCCTTCGCCAAGCCGGCAATATCGAGCAGGCGCTCCAGCGGCAGCGGCTTGCGGTAGTAGCTGCGGAACAGCTGCAGCGTCTCCTGCACGGTCAGTCCGTCCGGCGCAGCCGACTCCTGCAGCATGACGCCGATCCGCTCGCGCAGCTCGCGATGCCCCGGCGACAGGCTCCCGACGAGCACGCGACCCTCGTCCGGCTTCGCCAACTTGAGCAGGAGCGACACCGTCGTCGTCTTGCCGGCTCCGTTAGGACCGAGCAGCGCGGTGACGCGCCCGGGCTCGATCGTGAGATCGAGGCCGTTCAATGCTTTATGCTTGCCGTATGTTTTGACTACCTTCTCGAACCGGATTGCCTCTGTCATGCGATTGCCATCTCCCTTGTCGATCGTTCCGTTGTTCTTCATGTTTCTATCGTACCGAATCGGGGAGGCGCTCGTTAGCGTACAGTGTCATGACCCGCAGGTGACAGGTGTCATAAGTTCTGCGATATCGCTCAGTACCGGAGTCCTCAAAGGACGATTGCTGCGGGTCGCCGTCGTATCGTTAGGCTTCAATCGGACGGCACGGTTGTTGCTGCGGGGAATAACGATTATGGCCAGTGTAACGTAGGCAATCGGCGAGGCATCCAGCAACCTAGGAGTATCCGTGGCTTCTAGTGCCAATTGTGCCGCCGTACCAGGCAAGGACGAGAGTACGTTGCACAGCATACAATGAATTGTACCTATCGGTGCCAAACAGGCGATTTCCGTTGTACACACTGCAATGGTTGGGAGCGATAGAGGGGATTGCACGAAGGCTACGGTCAGCTCCGTTGTAGTCCATGCAATGGAATGGCCATATACCTATAGTTACGGCCCTCTCCTTGCAGTCTGTGCAACGGCATCGTGCGAGCTTGCAAATCTTAGCGAATGGAGCCCGCTTGCTGCATGTCGAGCAGCAAGATCGTCATCCAGCTCCATAGTAAAAACCGGAGACACAGCCGCGTTGGCTATATCTCCGGTCATACACGCATCTACTTCTGACTCTACCTCTGACTCTACCTCTGACTCGACTTATTTCTGCGCTTTTACCCACGCGACAATATCGTCGACGATCGACTTCGAGACGTTGGCGGCACCGTTGTATTCCATGCCGATCGAGAGGCCGTCATACTCGGCGAGCAGATGGTTTACCTTCGGGTAGGAGCGATACGTCACGTCGGTGCGATCCTTGAACGCTTCCTTCCAGCCCTCGTACTGCGCCATCGATACCTGCCAGTCGTTCTCGCCCTGCAGGACAAGCATCGGTACGTTCTGCTTGCTCGCGGCAGCACCAGCGCGATAATCGCGCTGCTCGAACCACCAGTAGGACGGCTGCAGCGGGAAGTTCGGCGGCAGGTTATCCTTCGAATAGGCAGGATCCTCTACCATGTCCGCGATTCCCTTCCACATTGCGGCCGCCTGCTCTTGAGCTGCGATCGTCTCTGGCGGCATACCGAGCTCCTTCAGTCGCTCTACCGCTGCTTGCTGCTGCTCGACCAGCACATCCGTGAAGCTTCCGCTCGGCGCAGAGATAAGAATCGCACCGGCGACGCTATCCTCCGGCACATTCGCCAGAATCATCGGCGCAGCGAAGCCGCCTTGGCTATGGCCGGCAACGAAGATCCGTTTCGGATCGATCCGTTCCATGTCCATCAGCAGTTCCACGGCCTTCACGGCATCGTCCGCGGACTCGTTCTTCAAGGTAAATTCTTTCTGTACGGATACCTTCGCCGTGTGAGACATTGTCACTTTCTCGTAGCGGAGCACCGCGATGTTCTGCGAAGCGAGGCCTGCAGCCAGATCCTTGAATACCTTCACGCCGCCGATGCTCGAATCGCGGTCATGCGGGCCGGACCCCTGGACGAGGACGACGACCGGGAACGGCCCTTCGCCTTCCGGAATCGTCAATGTGCCCGGCAGCGCGAAATCGCCTTCGCCGATGACGACCTCTTGCTCCGTGTAGTTGCCGCTATCATAGGCTGGCTTCACATAGGCTGGCGCCGGCACGGGCGATACCGGCGCCAGATTGAGATCATTGAGGGCCCCTGCCCGATCGAAGCGGAGCGTGAATTGCAGCGCCCCAGCCTTCGTCTTGTAGACGAACACGGCATTCGTATGTACGCCGTCCTGCCGAACTTCGGCCGTCTGCCGCTCCAGCGGCTGGCCGTAAGCTGCCGTGATCTGCTGGCTGAAGAGGCCCAGCACTTGGGCCGGCAGCGCGCGGCTCAACGCCTCGTTCATCATGCCGGCAGCAGTCGATCCGTCGCCGCGGAACAAGTCGTTGACGAACGCGCTGCCCCGTCCCACATAATCATCCTGCGCGAAGCTAACCTGACGCGTCTCCGCATTCCATTCGGCATTGCTGTTCAGGGCCTCATTGATGAAGGACAGCGATGCATAGGCTCTCCCGTCGACGATCGTAACGGCTGCTCCGCCGTCGACTGTCTTGCCGTTCACCGTGGCCTGCGATTGTCCTGCAGTAATGACTGCCGCAGTCTCGCCGCGCGTGATCGTTACGGTCCGCTCTACGCCGTCCCATTTCACTTGCGCGCCGAGCGTCTCCGCGAGCTGCTTTACCGGCACCAAGGTATGCGCTGCCATGGCGGCGGCAGTCTCGATGTACGAGACAGGCTTAACGGTACCAGTCTGCGGGGCAGCCTGCGCCAGAGACGGCACGGCGAGAGCCAGAATCAGCGTCGATGCCAATACGGCTTGACGTTTGCGGAATGGATACTTCTTCACGATTGTTATGCACTCCCTCATTATCAGTATTGTTAGAACTTAGCTATATGACGTCTTACGCTGGCAGAACGTTCACTGGAACGCAAATAAACCTCTGCTATACTCGCCTTCCCTATCCTGCCACGCGTGGGTATTAGTAGAAATACGAGCGAGAAGCGAACAGGTTGCTAGATTCGGAATAGATTACAGCAACGGGGAGGGGATAGCATGAGTCAATTCACCACGGTTGCGCTGCAAAGAGTTGCACGGGGAACGAGGGGGATTATCCGTAAAACGGCTAAGAGTGAGAGGTATGCAGCCCGTCTGACCAGAGC
>JAEZCJ010000216.1 GCA_023433615.1 Bacillota bacterium
TGGCGGCGCATCCACGCCGTACATGCCGCGCATGAGCGGCAGAATGCCCGGCACCTTGGACGCCGTGTGCAGCCCGTCTATGACGAGATGATGAGCCTTCTCCGGATCCATTCGGAATAGAATAGGCTTGCCAATCTTACGATACAACATATGTGTCAACTCCGTTTCGCGGCTTTTGCTCTACGGAACAGTTTAGCTTTTTCCCGCCCAAAAGGGAAGCGTATGCGCAAAACGTTCATCATATACGGCACGCAAGCGCTGCGTGCTCTTCGCTCAGTCGGAATAACGTTCCGGTTGCTTGCCTCTTCGAAAACGATTACAATGAGCTTAGAACGAGAGGAAAAGAGGATGATGAATATGAGCACCGCACGCAGAAAACCGCCGGCACTCAAATCCAAAGCGAAGGAGGAAGTGAACCGGAAGGCCATCATCTGGGTCGGAGCTGCCTTGGGTGTCGTTATTGTCGCCATGGCGCTGCTAATCATCTTTACGAATAACTGATTATGGCTTGCAGCATGCAATTCATGACTAATCTAGCCAACGGTACACTTTACCGGGGTTCGTCTCATCCTGTTTGGGCTCCAGCTTGAATCGCTTCACGGGGTCTGTAACAGTATCGGGAAGAACCCCTTTTGCGATGGTTACTTTCGTGCCGATCGGCGTCATATCGAACAGCTCCTCGACGTCCTCCTTAAGCATTCGTACGCAGCCCAGCGATTCATCCCGACCGATGCTGCCCGGTTCGTTCGTCCCATGGATCGCGTACAGCGTATCGGACAACGTCATTCCCCTGCTGCCGAAATCGCCGTTATCGCGGCCGTTCGGATTTTTCACCTTCTCGCTGATCCGGAATGAACCCTCAGGCGTCTTGCTGCCACCCAACCCGACCTCATAGCTGCGAATGATGACATCCCCGCTCACAAGAGCCAACCGATGATTGCCCTTGTCTACGATAATCTCAAGCGGCTCATCAGGCAGCCCGTCCTCGATGCCGGCGTTCCAGCTCGGATCGACCCGTAAATTAGACGCTGATTCGGAGGCTTCGACTAGACCCGGTTCGCTACCGGCCGACTGATCGTTACGCTCTCCTTCTGTCATACGTTTCGCTTGCGCAAGCACATACGTGAACGATTGCGCCATGTACGGCGTATCCCCGGAGAGAAGATTCGCGGGATAAGGTCTCACGAGCTGGTCCAACGAACTCGGCCAATCGCCGTGAATTTGTCGATAACTGCGCATCGCGCTCAGGAGCACCCAATGCTGCTCTTTCTCTTCGGTCCACTCTGACACGAGAGCGTCAGCCGTGCCAGGGTCGCCGGGCGTGCAGGCACATGTCGCCGGGTCATACAGCCGTACCGTTGCTTCGCCGACCGTCGGCGAACGTTCGACGGACAGCAGCAGCTGTCGGCGCCCCGTCCATCGCTGCCAAGCCTCTGCTTGTTCCAACCGCACGGCAATGCCGTAGGCGGGCTTCGCCTGACCGTATAAGAGCTCGGCTAATGCATCGCCGACCGATGCTGCCGTTGCCGATTTCACGAAAACGATTCCAACCCCCTTAGCCGGCGTGCGGTCTGCAAGCGGCGCTGTCGCTCCGCCATCGGCAACGTCAGCTCGCTGCGTTCCCTCGCGAACCTCGATGACCTGCGCGGAATCCCAGGGCGATGACGGCGCGAATACAGTCAAGGCCAATAGCAGTACTGCTAGAGGCGCGACGCGCTTCACCATCCCGCGCACGCTGCGTCTGCGATTCCATTGTTCGATCGCCTGCTTCGGCGTCGCAGCAGTCAGCGGATGCTTCTTAAGCTCGAAGGCTTCGTAGACGTCCCCAGACTGCAGGAAGCAATAATTCGCCTTCGCTTCTTTCCCTTGCAGCATATATTCTTTCCCCAGCAGATACCAAGCCATTCGATTGTCCGGATGCTGCTTCACGTATTGCTTCAGATAAGCGGTTTCGTCTCGTTCTTCCATTCCATCCCCTCCGGACTTCCATATCTATCTTATTATCGGCAAGAAGACCGCCCGGATTGAACCCGGACGGCCTTCTGAATTGGAAATATTGGATTATGATTGCAAATTACTCGGCTGTCAGGCGATCGCGCAGCAGTACGGCTTTCTCCGCGCTTAGCCATTTGACGTCCAATTCGATCTGTTCGGCGAAGAAGCGAACCGGCAGATAGAGACGATCTTGCTGGATGAACGGAGCCTGAGGCAGCGTCAAGGCGTTGCCAGCGGAAGTCTGCACCGCCGTCTTACCTTCTTGAATCTTGTACCATTGCTCGCCTAGCGTCAACGTTGTCACGCCGTCATCGCCGAACTCGACCGTATAGCCCAGCGTCTCACTAATGACGCGTACAGGTACGAACGTTGTACCGTTTACGATGACCGGATCAGCATCCGTCGCAAGGATCGCATCGTTATAGACCAGGTCTACCTTAGCCCCTTCCAGACCTTGCGGGACTTGGTAAGGCTTGATCACGCGAATGCGGTTATTGCTATAATCCGCTACGACGATCGATCCGTCCTTCAGGTATGCCACATCCATCGGCATGTTGAACCCGGCATACGCGGCAACGCCGTTCGACTTGACCGTCTCTACGGGAACGCCGGCAACCGTCACGACTTGGCCGTCCTTCAGGTAGCGGACCACATGGTTCTTCGAATCCGCGATGAGCAAGCCGCCGTCCGGCGTGACCGCCAGTCCCTTAGGCGCGTAGAAGCTTGCTTCCAATGCCGCTCCATCCTTATATTCGCCTGCTACATACATATCGGATTCGCCTAATGTTCCGCTGCCCGCCACGGTCGTAACCGTGCCTGCAGCCAGGTCGATATAGCGAATGCGCTGGTTGCCGGTATCGCTGACATACAAGTTGCCCTTCGCATCGAGCGCAAGGCCGCTCGGCTCGTTGAATAGCGCTTCGGACAGCTTGCCGTCCTTGTAGTCGCCTGCAAGTTCAGCCTCGCCCGGGAAGAATTCGACGGGGCGTTCCGCAACGGCGTTCAGCGTGGTCACGACGCCGTCCTTGATGCTGCGAATCGCGTGGTTCAGCGTATCCGCCACATAGATCGTACCGGACGCGCTCACGGCGACATCGAGCGGCGAATGGAATCGGGCCGCAGCGCCTTTGCCGTCTGCCGCGCCGATCGTGCCGTCGCCTGCGATCGTCGTGACTGTCCCGTCCGAGGCGATCATGCGAATCGCGTTATTGATGCTGTCAGCAACGATCGTGCGGCCCTGCTGATCGACAGCAATGCCGGCCGGTTCCTGGAAGGACGATTCGTCGGCCTTGCCGTCCAGCAGGCCTCCGATCATGAAGCCGAAGTCATCCACGCCGATCTCGATGCCTGCGACCGTGGCGGACTTGCCGCCGGCGATCGCGCGAATCTGCTGATTGCCGGCATCGGATACGAGAATCGTTCCGTCTGCCTTGACGGCAACGCTCATCGGGCCGCGATAAGTCGTCGTATTCTTATCGCCGTCATCCGAGCCCATCTCGCCGCTGCCGGAGAAGGTCTCGATCTCGTACAGCGGCAAGTTCTTAATCACTTGATCCTGATTGTCAGCTCCCCAAGCCGTCGCTGTGGGAATAATCAAGGTTGCGGCAAGAGCCGCCGTAACGGCTCGTCTTGTCATTGGATTCATGGTCTGGCTCCTTATCTGTTCATAGAATATCCGTCTTACGATACGGTTGCTTTGAGATCCAGCGTGACAGGCGAGGTACCCGTGATGATGTTCCCCGAGCTGTCTACCGGCGTCAGCGTCAGCTTGAACGAGATATTGCCGGAACTTGCAGGCAGCTGCTTCAGAATGAACGGCAGCTTCACGACAACGTCATTGCTGACCGTAACGGCACTGCCCGTATACTTCAGGACAGCGTAATTCAGGACATCCTTCCCTGCGTTCTCCTGTACGAAGAAATGATCGACCGAATCGATTGCGTAGTTCGCAGGAGCTTGCCAACCGGATGCGAGCTCTACCTTGAACGGATTCGTATCCAGGTTGCGGAACGCATTCCTCGTGCCATTGGCATGATCGCCGAACAGGTTGTAGTCGAAGTTGACCAACGTATCGTCAAATTCTACCGCGAGCTGGTAGCCGTAGATCTGTTTGCCGCTGCCGAAATTGCTGAGGCTCACGTTCAGGTGAATCGGCGAATCGATATGGCTGCTGTTCACGCCGTTCGCAAGCGCCGGATCGCTGAACGACAGGCCAACTTTCGGCGTTGTCGCGCTCGTATCCGTCCCTCCCGTGGACGTGCCCGGCTGAGGAGTCGGATTCTGCTGCTGCTTCTCTTCCGTGCGCTGCTTTTGTGCAGCTTCGAACGCTGCCTTCGCTGCAGCATCAAGCTGCTTAACCAACTGCTCGGCTGCCTTCTTCGCCGCTTCCTCGGCCGCCTTCTTGTTCGCTTCCTCAACGCGCTTCCTATCTTCTTCGATCTTCTTCAATAATTCGGCCAGCCGTTGCTGATTCTCGATCAGCTTTCGCTGTTCTTCGGCAGCGCGCTGCTGCGCGGCCAATTGGGCTGCCTTGCGCTGCGCTTCGAGCGCCGGATCGACGCCGGCTGTCTTATCGATCGTTTTTACATTATTCAGATCGATCTTCTTGTTCGAGTCCTTAATGTTCTTATTGGCCTCTTCGATCAGCTTATCGGCAGCAGCTTTATCGAGCTTCTTGGCGTCCACTGCTTGCTTCACGATGTTGCCGACGAGGTTATCCAGGTTACCTGCGATCTTGTCCAATGTTTCTTGGTTATTAATCTGCAGGTTGGCATTGTTATCCTTCTTCTGGGTATCCAATTGCTCTTGCAGCTTACGCTTCATTTCCTCGTTCTCTTGTTGAATTTGCGCCGAGTTCTGAATGATCTTCTCGATGATCTTCGGAGACGCATTCTGGATGATCTGGTCAATATCGACAACTTCGATTTGCGTTTTGAGTTCCGTCGGAGACGTCCCTTGATCCAGGATAATTTGCTGAGCAGGATAGATGTTGACGTTCCGATCTCCGTTCGATCCCTGGTCAGGCTTGCCCGGAACGGTTGTGCTAGCTCTCACGATGCCGGACGCAACGATCATCGACGTCCTTCCCGTGACCGGATCGACGTTCTGGAAGAAGTTCGTGCCGCGCACGCCCATGATCGCCGTCGGCGTCTCGACCTCGAAGGAGTCGTCCGCGTTGGAGATCGACTTAACCTTTACCCATAGGGAGCCCGCCCAGACGTTCATCTTCGCCTTCGTGCCGCCCTTATCCTGCAGCTTGGAGAAGTTAATCTGCGAGTTCTCGCCGATCGTGATCTCGTCTTGCTCCGCTTTGCTGCTGGCCAGCTCCAGCACGATGCTGGCGCCCTTGCCCGTCGTGATCGCGTCGCCTTCGTTCAAGCTCATGTTCTTGAAGGCATTGAACGTCTTCGTCCCGCCTGACTTCTTCACCTTGACCGTACCTTCGATTTCCGTTACGACCGCGACGCGCGTTACCGCCGCGAAAGCTTCCTTGGCATTCGCCAAGAAGCCGAACATGCCGACGATCATAGTCAGGCAGATTAATGCGCTTAACTTGCTCATGCGCGACTTGCTCATGCTCCCTCTCTCCTCTCGCTTGTCCCGATATTTACGCTATCGCTTGCATCATTGGCCGCCAGCACGGAGAATACCCGAACAGGCTTCTCTTTCCCTTTGACCTTGATCTCGCCGATATCCTCCAATTGGAAGAGGTGACCGACGCGATTGTACATCTCTTCGCTGATCAGGATCTGTCCCGGCTTGGCGTTCGCCTCCAGCCGCGCGGACAGGTTGACCGTGTCGCCGATCGCGGTATAATCCAGCCGCAGCATCTCGGAACCGATATTGCCGACGACTGCCGGACCGCAGTTGATTCCGACTCCGAACTTGACGCCGATGCCGAACCGCTCGATGCATTTCTGCTCCAGAATGTCAGAGCTCTTCTTCATCTCCAGCGCCGCGCGTATCGCGAGCTCCGGATGATTCGGCAGATGGATCGGGGCGCCGAACAGCGCCATGACGCCGTCGCCGATGAACTTGTCCAACGTCCCGTTCCATTGGAAGACGGCCTTGGTACAGATGTCGAGGTATTCATTCAGCACTTCGATGACCTCTTCCGGCTGAAGCCGTTCGGACATCGGCGTGAAGCCGCGAATATCGACGAAGATAACGCTAATGTCGCGGCGCTGACCGCCTACCTTGATCTCCTCGCCGGAGGCGAGCATCTCGTCGACGACCGTTTTCGGCACGAAACGGCCGAAAATGTTCGTGACGCGACCGCGTTCCTTCCGTTCGTTCATGTAGTGGATGACGATGGCCCAGACCAGTGCGGTCGTGAACGATAGGAACGGGTAAGTGAACGGAATGAACACCGCATAAGTCATGTATACGATCAGCCAGGCCAAGAAATAGGAAATGGCAAAGCCGCCGTAGATGAACATGGATGTCCGTCCTGGGTATCGATCGAATAAGAACAATGCCAGCAGCGTAAGCAGGATGATAATGATATAAGTGACAGGCTTCGGCGCGTCGATGAAGAATGCGCCGTTGATCAGCGACTGCACCATATTCGCGTGAATCTCGACCCCGTACATCTTGAGATTGTTGCTCAGCGGGGTCAAGTATTCGTCCTGCAAGCCCGTTGCGTACGGGCCGATCAGCACGACCGAATCTTGGTAATATTCTGCTGGAATGTCGCCTGCGAGCACGCTGTAGAACGACTGGGTATCGTAGCCGGTATTCGCGCTCATCTGTTCGCGAGGCTTCGAATAGAATTCCGTGGCAACCTGGTACCGTTCATTGACCGGTATTTCCTTGTCGCCGCGATACCATGCTTGCTTATCTTCGTTCCAGTGCACTTGATGCGCTTCATCTAATATGTAGTTTGCCAGACGAACGCTGAACGCCGGAATCATGCTGCCCTGCTCATCCGGCAGTCCGACTGTCAGCTTCCGAACCGTGCCGTCCTTATCCTGCATGACGTTAATGTGACCCGTCTGGTCTACGTTCGTCGTGATCGTCTCGGCCGGGTAGTCGATCGACTTGGTCTCGAGCAGCCCCTTCTCTTCTTGCCGCTCCTCGAAATTGAACACGACAGGAAGATAGACATCCGGATATTGCGCCATGACTTCCGCCATCGCCGCGTCGCTGTCAGGGTTCTGGCCCGGCTCCGCTAGCACGACGTCGAGCGCGACCGCCTTCGCTCCAGCATCCATCAGCAAGCGGATTAGGTCCGCATAGTAAGCGCGATCCCACGGAAATTGACCGATCATGTCGAGCGAATCCTGATCGATCGTAATGATCTTAATCTCGTTATGAGGCCGGCGTTCCGCATCGCTCTGCTGCCTCATGAGATCCTTAAGCGTTGACTCGACAAAGTTCAGCGTACCGCCGGTCCCCAAGCTGGCCAACATGGACCAGAAGAGTACGATGACGAGACCGGCTGCCGCTGTTCTCATCCATTTAGGTATGGACATAATTCGTACGCGTTCCCCCCGTCTCTCTTCCTATCAAAATCCTTACTTCCTATATTAGTGCAGTCATTCCTGAATTGGCAATAAAAAGATGTCGAAAAACGAAGAAAATCCCCGTGCTTGTCGGAACAAGCAGGGGATTATCGAATAATTAGGACTATAGGAACTAGCCTTCTTTATTAAACGGCGAATCGGCGATCTTGATCGAATCCGTCGGGCAGCCGTCGCCAGCGTCTTGCAAGTCATCGTAGAGGTCTTCCGGAATTTCCGTCGTGCCGGTGTTGCCGTCGCCGTCGAAAATCACTTCAGCCAAGCCCTCATCGTCGTAATCATAAATATCAGGCGCCGTTGCGCCGCATGCGCCGCATGCAATACAAGTGTCCTTCTCAACCCAAGTAAACTTTGCCATTAGTCATTTCCCTCCTAGAATCTATCTCCAACCGTTGTGTGTAACCCTCACTCATCAATATATAATAAATGCTCGTCGGATTGCAAGGATGTACCGCGAATTCTACGATTTCGAATGAGCGCGGACGGGTCTTCGCCGAGCATGCCGGCGGTCAGGACGGCGTCTTCGCCGAACTTGTCGCGCAGCGCATCCATTGCCCGGGTCAATGCCTCCCGCTTCGGCTCCTTCTCATAGCTGAACAGATCGAGCTGGACCGCGGCATCGCCCCGTTCCTTTAGATTCTGAAGCGTGACGCCCAGCAGCCTGACAGGCGCATCCGGCTTCCAATGCCGATCATAGAGCCGGCAGGCTGCCCGATGGATCGTGTCGCCGTTCTCGGTCGGCACTTCCAGCGTCTCCGAGCGCGTGATCGTCTTCATATCCGGCGTACGGATCGTAATCTGAACCGTCTGCGTCATCAGCTGCTGCCTGCGAAGCCTGCGTGCCGTCTGGTCGGACAAATTAAGGAGAATGCGGTGCGCTTCGGCACGGTCGGCCACGTCCTTCGGCAGCGTAGTCGTATGGCCGATCGACTTGTTCTTCTCGCGCGCGGAATTAACGGGCGACGGGTCGATCCCGTTAGCCGCCTGCTTCAGCCACGAGCCGTTCACCCCGAAGTGCTTGATCAACATCGCCTCTTCCGCTGCCGCCAGCTGGCCGATCGTTCGAATGTTAATGCGCGTGAGCTTCTCGGCCGTCTTGCGGCCGATGCCGAACAGCGCGTCGCAGGGCTTGTGCCATAGCACGCTAGGCACATCGCGAATCCGAAGCACCGTGATGCCGTTCGGCTTCTTCATGTCCGATGCCATCTTCGCGAGCAGCTTGTTAGGCGCGATCCCGATCGAGCAAGGCAGCGACCACTCCGAGCGAATGCGGTTCTGAATGGCCGAGGCAATCTCGAGCGGCGTACCGAACATTTTCGATCCGGTAATGTCCAGGTAGCATTCATCGATCGACACCGTCTCCACGATCGGCGTGTATTGGCCGGCTATGCTGAGGAATCCGCGGGAATATTTACGATACAAGTCAAAATCCGGCGCGATCAACTGGAGTTCCGGGCAATGCTTGAGGCCTTCTCTTACCGTCATGCCTGTACGGACGCCTCTTGCGCGGGCGGCATAAGAAGAAGTAACGATAATGCCCCTGCGCTGCTCCACGCTGCCGGATACTGCCGTCGGCATGCCTCCGTACAGCTCCGGCTGCTCCGCCTCATGAACCGAACAATAGAAGGCATTCATGTCCAGATGAAGGACGACTCTCCCTTGTGGCGGATATGCCGCTTCTACATTACGATGGCCTTCCTTCATAGACGATATTCCTCCTATCTAACGGTTAATCGTGCCTTCGGCGGGGCATGCGCCTGCCCCATGTCCAGCATAACGCCGATGCCTGCGCATGGTCAACGGGAATGGGCGGCAAGTGTTGGCCGAACACGGGTTTCCGCGGGGCGGAAACAGTGTTATAATAGTAAATTATGACTCACAGCATGGATACAAGGAGGGGCGGTCTTCGATGACTGGCGAAATCTCGATCTTCGACACAACATTGCGCGACGGCACACAAGGGGAAGGCATCAGCCTCTCGGCCGAGGATAAAATCAAAATCGCCCGCAGACTCGATAAATTGGGCGTTCATTATATCGAAGGCGGCAATCCGGGAAGCAACAGCAAGGATATCGAATTTTTCAAGCGCGCGCGCGAACTGAATCTCACGGCCAAAGTGACGGCATTCGGCAGCACGCGCCGGAAGAACAGCTTGGCCGAGCAAGACGTTAGCCTGCTCAGAATCGTGGAGTCCGGCGTTCCCGCAGCTACGCTGGTCGGCAAGTCTTGGGACTTCCACGTCCACACGGCCCTCCAGACGACGCTCGAAGAGAACCTGGCGATGATCTACGATTCGTTCGCATTCCTGAAACGCCAGGGCATGGAAGCGATCTACGATGCCGAGCACTTCTTCGACGGCTATAAGCATAATCCCGAATATGCGCTGGCTGCCTTGCGCAAGGCCCAAGATGCAGGCGCGGATTGGATCGTGCTGTGCGATACGAACGGAGGAACGCTGCCGACAGAGATCCAGGAGATCGTCGGCCGCGTGCGTTCCGAGCTGACGGCCTCGATCGGCATTCACACGCATAACGACTGCGAGCTGGCCGTCGCGAACACGCTGGCCGCCGTATTGGCCGGGGCTCGGCAGGTGCAAGGAACGATCAACGGTTACGGCGAACGCTGCGGCAACGCGAATCTCTGCTCGATCCTGCCGAACCTCCAGCTTAAAATGGGCATGCGCTGTCTGGCAGACGAGCAGTTGGCGCAGCTTACCTCGGTAGCGCGTTACGTCAGCGAGATCGCGAATGCGCACATGCCGGTCGGACAACCTTACGTCGGCAATGCGGCTTTTGCCCATAAGGGCGGCATTCACGTCTCGGCAATCATGAAGGATTCGAAGACGTATGAACACGTCTCTCCGGAGCTCGTAGGCAACAAGCAGCGGATTCTCGTATCGGAGCTCGCCGGGCAGAGCAACATTATCTCGAAGGCTCAGGAGATGGGCCTCGACGTGAACGCCAACAACGAGCATACGAAGACAATCATCGACCGAATCAAGGATCTCGAGCACCAAGGCTACCAATTCGAAGGCGCGGACGCCTCGCTGGAGCTGCTGCTGCGCGAAGCGTTCGGCAGCGTGAAGGAAGTGTTCAAGCTCGAATCGTTCAAGATGCTCGTCGAGAAGAATGCCGGTCAGATGGTCGCCGAAGCAATCGTCAAGATTAATGTGGATGGCGAGACGGTGTATACGGCCGCCGAGGGCAGCGGCCCGGTGAACGCGCTCGATAACGCGCTTCGCAAGGCGCTGGTATCTTATTATCCAAGCATTATGGACATCGTCCTATCCGATTATAAGGTGCGCGTCATCGACGAGAAGGATGCAACCGCCGCGAAGGTGCGCGTATTGATCGAATCGACGGATTTCAATAACACGTGGAGCACGGTCGGCGTCTCCGACAATATTATTGAAGCAAGTTGGGAAGCGTTGGTCGACAGTATCCGCTATGCGCTCCTCAATTCGGAGAAGCTGGAGTGCGTGGACAACGCGAAGCGCGAGCAGCTCGGTTTGATCAATCACTGATCCGAACGCATAACCGACAGCAACTAGAAGAGGCTGACGGCCCGAGTTCCATCTCGGATCGTCAGCCTCCTCTTCGTCATGCCACTCATAGCCATCTGTCGATGATCGCTTCCCACTTGACCTTCGGGATCACGCCGATGATGCGTTCGCGCACAACTCCATGCCGATCGACCAGCAGGGTCGTCGGGAATTGCGCAACCTTATACAGCTCGGTCACGCCCCCCTCCCGATCCATTAGAATCGGGAACGTTAGCTCATATTCGTCCACGAATTGGCGAGCTTCCCGTTCGCGGTCATAATGCGTCGCATTCACGCCGAGCAGCAGCAGCCGATCGCCGTAGCGCTCATGCAGTTCTTGGAGGTCAGGCGCCTCCATCACGCAAGGGCCGCACCAAGATGCCCAGAAGTTAATCATCGTGAGCTGCTCCGATCCGCCGCCGAACGCCATCTTCCGATCTTCCAGATCCGGCAGTTCGAAGCTCGGCGCTCTATAGCCCTTCTTAGGGCTCGCTTCCTCAAGTGCCGCGGCCTGAAGCGAGGCATTCTCGTTGCGATTCGCATGTTGGTAGTAGGCCAGTCCCGTCAGGATGGCTATAATCAGCAGCATCGCCCAGCTTCTTCGCATGCTCGTCCTTCCTTCCTGTTCCTCGTTCACATCTTATCATGCCCCGGAATGACCAATCAACACAGGGGGAACAATAGCATCCGTGCAGGATCGATAACAGGATGCGGAGGACGATAATGATGCAGAAAGCGAAGCCTGGGTGGAAAAGCGGCGGCGGAGCCGGCGGCGCACGACCGCGAACATTCTCCCAGATCGGGGGAGAGTCGCATGACAAGAAGGGCAAGAAGGAACAGGGAAGCTCGGAAGGCCGCAAATCCAAGTGGATCGAGTACGTCGCGCTCGCAACCGTACCGTTAGTCATGGTACTCGGTAACTCCATGCTCGTGCCGATCCTGCCAGATGTCGAAAAGCGGCTTGGCGTCAGCGGATTCCAATCCAGTCTCGTCATCACGCTCTTCTCGGTTACGGCAGGACTGTTCATTCCGATTGCCGGCTATTTATCCGACCGCTACTCTCGTAAAGCCATCATTCTGCCCTCGCTGGCCGTGTACGGCGCGGCAGGCGTCCTTGCGGGCTTTGCAGCCGTATGGGAGAACTACCCGCTGCTGATCGGCTCGCGGGCCTTACAGGGGCTGGGCGCTGCCGGGACGGCACCTATCGCGATGGCGCTCGTCGGCGATCTGTACAAGGACGGCGCAGAGAGCGAAGCTCTCGGTATCATCGAAGCCTCGAACGGAACCGGGAAAGTGATCAGCCCGATACTCGGATCGCTGTTCGCGCTGATCGTCTGGTACGCGCCTTTCTTCGCATTCCCGGTGTTCTGTGCGCTCTCGCTGCTCGCGATGATGTTCATGATCAAGGAGCCGAAGGGCAAGCGCGCTCACCCGAAGCTGGGCGTCTATATCCGCAACATCGGGACGATCTTCCGCAAGCAAGGCAAATGGCTGATTCCTGCATTCGTCACGGGTTCGCTTGGATTGTTCAATCTGTTCGGCGTACTATTCTTCCTCTCCGACATGCTCGAGAAGCCGCCCTATAGCATCGATGGCGTAGCCAAAGGGGGCATCCTCGCGATACCGCTATTGGGACTTGTCATTACGGCCTATACGACCGGCCGCGTCATTAAGAATAACGGGAAGCTGATGCGAATCCTGATGAATGTCGGATTACTGCTGATGGTGGGTTCCCTTACCCTCTCCATCTGGCTGCATGGCAATCTCTATATACTGCTCGGACTTCTGACGCTGAGCTCGGTCGGAACCGGGCTGCTGCTCCCATGCTTGAACACGCTCATTACCGGTGCCGTCGATCGTGCGCATCGCGGCATGATTACGTCGCTATACAGCAGTTTGCGATTCCTCGGCGTCGCATTCGGCCCGCCGATCTTCGGCTGGCTGGTCGGCATCTCGATCGAGATTCTGTTCACGACGGTCGCAGTCTTGTCTGCCGCAGCATTGGCCTTTGCCTTCTTCATGATTAAGCCGCCTCCCAAGGCCGGCGACCAGCCGCAGTAGCCCTATCCCCGCCTGCAGCGCGTATATTATAATAGTAGCGTGCCAATGGCAGGCAGGATCTGAAGCGGGAGGCTGGTACGCAATGTGCAGCACTGGAGAACGCCGGGGAACGGCAGAACGAGAATCGATATCCACGGTCAAGATTACGGCCGCTGCCTATTCTCGCTTGTTGACGGTCTGTCAAGCCGCGCATCCCGATGAAGCATGCGGCATCTTGACAATGGCTCAAGACAGTGCGGCAGATCACGCTATTGAAGGCGTAACGCCGATTCACAACGCCTCCTCCATCCCGGCACTTACGTTCCAGTTCCATCCCATCGACTGGATCACGGCCTTTTACGAGACGCAAAAAAACCGACAATCGATTGTCGGTTTCTTCCATTCGCATCCGAACGCTTCTCCAATCCCCTCGCCAAGCGACGAAGCCGGCTGGCTGGAGTTGAGCGGACATGGTCCATTCACCTATTGGATCGTCTCTGTATGGAACGCCAAGCAGCCGGCTTGCTGCGCCTATCGGCGAAGCTTACGCTCGGACGGCTCGTCAATGTTTGCTCAAGTAAGCATACAGGTCACCTAATGTCGTGATGTTCCGCGCATGGATTTTCCCCATGAACCTCTGCCAGAGCCGTGCCGTCATGATCGAGTCCTCCAGCGCGTGATGGCGCTGTGTCACCTCGATCCCGTTACTCATTAGCAATTCGTCCAAGCCGTAGCTGTCCCGCTTGGGCTCCAGCCACTTCGCTACCATCATCGTATCCAATACCCGATGCGTGAGATTCACCTTTGAAGTACGCCATAACGCGGCATTAAGAAATTGCTTGTCATGGCCGGAGCCGTGCGCGATCAGTACTCTCTTCCCTACGAATTCCATGAAATCATGCAGCACCTGCATCAGATCCGGCGCATCGGCCGCCATCTGATTCGTGATGCCTGTCAGCTCCGTAATGTGGCGCGGCACCTTGCGCTTCGGATTCACCAGACTGTAGTACCGCGAATTCTCCATGATGACGTCGCCGCGCATAATGACGCAGCCGACCGATATAATCTCGTCGCCATTGTTCGGATAGAAGCCGGTCGTCTCCAGGTCGAAGACGGCCGTATCCAATTCCTTCAGCGGCCGATCAAGGGGCGATTGCTTCCGTTGGTCTCTCGTCATGGACCGAATGAAAGCCATCTGCTGCGCATTCTGCGCACCGAGCATCGACGCGATGGCCGGCGTGATGCCGCCAACTTTGTACAGATGCCACGCGCGGCCGACACCTTTCTGTTCCTTCATTGCACTCCCCTCCGCCTTACCTTAGCTTGCCGATGGTCTGCCGATATACGCTGCGCTGCAGCTTCTGCCCGACTCGCAGCACTCGCCTAAGCTGCTTCTTCACGTCAGGCGTCAACTGGCTGCTCGCGAGCTTGCCGTTGTTGGCGTACATGCCGTCCACCAACCGGCCCGTAATCTTGGAACGCAATCCCAGAATGAACCGGAATGCCTCCCGGTATTCCTCCGCTTCTCCCGCCGCAAGCCGACCGTTCGCTGCGAGCCCATGAAGCCGCTCGAACGTCGACGATGCGCGAATGCCGGATTGAATCGACAACAGCCGGATCGCATTCACCATCGGAATATACGCCCCGTACTTAATGTCGAGGCTGCCGGACTCCTCGCCGTATCGCTCGCGAAGCAGCTGACCGAATACGCCGATCAGCACTTTGTGCCGCATCGTGTTGTCCAGCATGCGCCTTACGATGATCGGATTGTCCAGCGCATCTTGATAATAATGATCATAGAGCCTCTCGGCTAACGCATGGTCGCCATAGACGATTCGTCCATCCGCCACGATGAGCAGATAGCGGACGACCTCCCAGTGCGCTTCCCGGAACCAGCGATCGAGCTTCGAGCGCCAGCCGGATAAGGAATCGCACCATTCCGGGTTCGTGCTGATCACTTCACCCTCGCACGGCGGATAACCGATCGATTGAAGCGATGACACGATCTGCTCCGCCAGCGCTGCGAAATAAGCCTTAACGGCCTCAACATCCGCACCAGACGGAGGGTCGTCGTACAGTAAGCCGCTGTCTTGATCGCTGGAACGCGTCTGCTCCTGCCTGCCGCCGCTTCCGAACAACAGATACGCATAAGGCACGGGGGGAGAACCCATCCCCGCCCGTGCCAGCGTTTGTTCCGAGATATGCACGGCGCGCCGGATCAGCGCGTCGTGCAGCTCGTTCAGATCATGATTGAATTGTTCGGACGTATGCAGGAAGGAGAGCGATTCCAGATATGTTCCCGATTGATCCCGTAAGCTGCGCAGCTCATCGATGCTGTCGGTCTCCCCGATCTGCCCGAATAGCTTCGCCAATACCGGATCCCGCATGCCCCTCTCCCCCTGGGACCAATTGTGATCGCGAAGCGGATGCTTCGGAGCTTATTCGGCATCGAAACTTGAACGCTAGCGAGAATTCCGGTGCTCATGTAGCTTCATCTACACTGCGCTCCTCATTCTCTACTATCGTCCAACCTTCTCGGCGCTGACAATTGGTCATTGATAAACTGCGTATCAACTTAGCCTTGCAAGTTTTGTTGTGCTTTTTTCATTTGCTCCGGGTAGCCGTAGTTGCCGTGCTCGCTGAGGTCGAGACCGATGATCTCTTGCTCTTCCGTTACGCGGAAGCCCATGACAGCCTTCATGATCCCCAGGATGAGGAAGGAAGCTGCCAGTACGAACGCGCCGGCAATGACGACCGATTCGAACTGAACCCACAGTTGGTGCCAGCTGCCCGTATCGATCAAGCCGCCTTGGCCCACACCGACCTTGGCTGCCAGTTCTTCCGTTGCGAAGATACCATTCGCCAGCGTACCCCAGATTCCTGCTACACCGTGAACGGACAAAGCGTAGATCGGATCGTCGACTTTGATTTTCTCGAAAAACTTGGCACTGAAGAATACGATGACGCCTGCTACCAGACCGATTACGACAGCCGCCCAAGGATCGACGAACGCGCAGGATGCCGTGATGGCGACCAAACCTGCCAGCGCGCCGTTCAACATCGTCGTAATGTCAGCTTTACCGAGCACTGCCCAGGAGATCAAGAGTGCCGCTACCGCGCCGGCTGCTGCGCCGAGCTGCGTATTGAATGCCACGAATCCGAAGAACCCGTCGCCTACGCTGAGCGAGCTGCCTGCGTTGAAACCGAACCAACCAACCCACAGAAGCAGCACGGACAGCGCCGTATACACTTGGTTATGACCCAGAATTTCATTAGAAGAGCCGTCTTTGTTGAATTTGCCGATACGCGGCTTCAGCAATACGGTTGCCGCGAATGCCGCCAATGCTCCGGTCAAGTGAACGACCGTGGAGCCTGCAAAGTCTTGCGCGCCGTCTTGAGCGAGGAATCCGCCGCCCCAGATCCAGTGCGCGACGACCGGATAGATAATGGCTGCGAAGAAGAGCGTAAAGATCAGGTAAGAGGAAAGCTTAGCGCGTTCCGCAAATCCGCCCCATGCGATCGACAACGAGATCGTGACGAACATGCATTGGAAGACGAAGAATGCGGCAGATGCGAACCCGTCCGTCTCCGTGCCGGCCAACGGCGGGCTGTAGAAGAAGTCGCCGAGACCGAAGAAGTTGTTGCCTTCCGTCCCGAACGCGATGCCATAGCCGAATGCCCAATACACGAGCGAAGCGAGGCCCATCGTGAAGATCGTCTTGCCGGCTACGTGCCCGGCGTTCTTCATGCGAGTCGATCCTGTCTCGAGCAGAATGAATCCGCCTTGCATCAGCAGGACCAGAACACCGGCGAGCAGCACCCACAGTGTGTTGAGTCCCATGTTAAGCATTCCTGCGGACGGGGCGTCCGCGAAGGCCATCGCCGGGAACATGCACAGCAATGCACCAATACCGAGTAAACTTTTCTTGACCACAACGACCACTCCCTGCAGTTTGATGTAATGTTTTATAACATATGACGAAAGACTTATTGCCATTATAGACAGAGATCGAATGTTTGACAATAGTTTCGATTCAGATTTCCGAAAAAAAACGCTAAAAATCTAACATTACACCACAGTCTATGTACTAATGTTAAGTTTTCTTGCACTTATCCACCGAAACCACCCCATCTACAACCCGAACATTCGCGATTCGGTCACCTACGATTCAGGCTTTCATCTCTATATATGCCGACTAGCCCTTCTCGCATGTCGCCAAACCTCACATTAACTTCCTGCCGTTCACAAGCATAACGTTTGACTGTATGGTTCCGTTATGGTTATCATAAGATTAACTAGCTTACGGATGATTGAAAGGCAGGTGATTCGCCCTGGATCAGACGTTATTCCGCATCGGCGAGCTCGCGAAGCAAGCTTCGGTCAGCGCCCGTACCATCGATTTCTACACGAAGATCGGCCTAATCGAACCGATAGCCCGTTCTGCCAAGAACTACCGCCTCTACGGTCACGAAACCTTAGAGCGGCTGGAACGTATTGAGCAGATGAAGAAGGACAAATATTCATTGGACGAGATCAAGGCCGTACTCGAGCAGTGGAGCAAGATTTCGCATGAGGAGCACGTCCATCGCAAACTGACCGATCTCCAGCTTCATCTTAAGCAGCTGCAGCGGGAAGTCGAAGAACTGGAGCCTGTCATCGGCAAGCTGAAGCCGCAGCAGGCACGCAATGTCTACAAGCGATTGATGCCGCAGACGGCGGCATGCATCGAAGCGCTCATGCTCCTTATCAACAAAGGTCCGCTCATGTAATTTCGAGACACCTGCAATCGATCTTAAACAACTACCTGGAGGGGATCCGCAAACATGTTTTTTCATCCAATGGACTTTCTAATCTTAATCGCCTTTGCCGTATCGATCTGGGCGCAATTCCGCGTGAAGGGAACGTTCAACCGCTGGGCCGAGGTACCTACCGCTAAGGGATTAACCGGCTACGAGGCAGCGCGCCGGATGCTCGACTCGAACGGCCTGCATGACGTGCCGATCGAACCGGTGCCAGGCAGACTGAGCGACCACTACGATCCGATCAACCGCGTCGTACGCTTATCGGAACCTGTATACTACGAGAATTCGATCGCAGCCGTGTCCGTCGCATGCCATGAAGTGGGCCACGCCATCCAGCATAGCGTCAGCTACCCGATGCTCGTGCTTCGGCACAAAATGTTTCCGCTCGTGCGCATCACTTCGGGCATCGCGCCGTTCCTGCTCATCGCAGGCTTCCTGTTCGCTGCGGCCAACCTGATCGGGCTAGGCATTATCTTCTTCTCCGCCGTCGTCGCCTTCCAACTCGTTACGCTGCCGGTCGAATTCAACGCCAGCAGCCGCGCCAGAGATCTGATGATCTCGGAGGGGTTCATTACGAACGATGAAGAACGCGGAGTAGCCAAAGTGCTGAACGCAGCCGCATTGACTTATGTGGCAGCCGCACTGATCTCGCTGCTGGAGCTGATCAAGTACATTATGATCTTTACATCGTCTCGCGAAGAATAATTCGAATCCTGCATGACGAAGAAGGCGTCCACCCCTCCCGGGGCGGACGCCTTCTCTGTATCTATGCACTGATCGACATGCTTGAAAGTCATGCGATCCATCAATCGCTCGAATAAGGCTTCGCAAAATAATCGAGCAAGTACTTATGGAACACCTTCGCAACGAGCGGCAGCTTCTCATTCGAACGATGAATCAATCCGATCGTGCGAGTCACTTCCGGATTGTTGATCGCTACCTTAGCCGGCTGCAGCGGACCGCTCTGCGTAAGCGCCATCTCGGGGAGCAGGCTGACGCCCATTCCCGCAGCAACCAGTCCGCGTATCGTATCCGTCTCTTCGCTCTCGAACGCGATCTTCGGCGTGAAGCCTGCCTGCTGGCAGGCATCCCACACGATCGGCCGGAGCGAATAGCCTTCCCGGAAGAGGACGAATTGTTCGTCCTTCAGCTGCTGAAGCTCGATGGACCCCGTGTCTGCCAGCGGATGGCCCGGCGGCAAGATCGCGTAGAGCTTCTCGGTCAGCACCACGTTGCCGCATATGTATTCCTCGTTGACAGGGATCGGGGATATGAAGGCCAAATCCACTTCACCCTTCACGATATCCTGTATCAGCGTAGGGTACATCCCCTGCTTGAAGCGAAAACGAACGTTCGGGTGCGCCTTACGGAACATGGCTACGACCTTCGGGATGAGATGGGTACCCAAGCTGTGCGGGAAGCCCAGGCGAATCTCGCCGCGTTCGGGATCGATGAATTCATGAACCTCGATAATCGCCCGTTCCAGATCCGCGATGATCGATTCCGCACGCTTCAGGAACAGCTGTCCCACAGGCGTCAACTGTAGGTTACGCCCCTTCTGCAGGAACAGCTTCACACCAAGCTGCTCTTCCAACTGGTGAATCTGCCGGCTGACCGCCGATTGCGCGACATGAAGCTCTTCAGCCGCCCGCGTAACATGCTCCCGCTTAGCTACTTTCACAAAGTAGTATAATTGTCTGAGTTCCATGGCTTCCCCTTACGTTCATTTTCGGCTGGTTAATAAGAATGCGCGCATCATCGCGAAGCCGGCAATGCCGCCCCCGATATGAGCCCAAATATTAATTCTAGGCGAGATCACCGAATAAATCAAACCAAAGATGAGAATCGCGAATATCGTCTTGCGCGAGGCTTCATCCATCGCTCGCTTCCGGAAGAGCGCAAGGTACAAGTACGCTCCGAACACGCCGTATATGGAGCCGGAGGCGCCGACAGATATGTTGCCCTCCGACGCATGTATGACGGCGCTGATTGCATTGCCGAGCACGCCAGCCAACAGGAAGAACAACAAGTACTTCCAATGCCCCAATAGACGTTCCAGAGGCGGAGCGAATACAAGCACGGAGAAGCAATTGTACAGCAGATGCTCCAAGTCTGCATGCAGGAATATCGACGTGGCATACCGCCAAGGCTCGACAAGACCATACCGGTCGTATCCGGGATGCTGGAAGAAGAATCCTCGGTCGAGCAGCGGCGTACCCGGCAGCAGCAGATCAAGGATATGAACGCCAATGAACATGCCGAGCAGGACGGAGGTGACGGGATACAACCGCAGATAACCGCGGAAGCTTTCGTAGCGCAGGAATATCACTTGGCATCGCTCCTTGCTCATATTTCCAACGATTGGACAATAGGCTTCTGAACCGATTATAATAGGGTCGAACGCTGCAATCAAATTAAGGGAGGAATCTCGTTACATGGCACAAGAACGTACAGGCGTCGCGAAGCTCAAAGGCAATCCACTCACCCTGCTGGGTCCCGAACTGAAGAAAGGCGATAAAGCGCCTGATTTTCAACTGAACAAATCGCTCGTCGACGTTGCGACGCTATCGGATTACGCCGGCAAAGTGAAGCTCGTGAGCGTCGTCCCATCGATCGATACCGGCGTATGCGACGCGCAGACGCGCCGTTTCAACGAAGCGGCATCCTCGCTCGGCGACAACGTCGTCGTGCTGACGGTCAGCGTAGACCTGCCGATGGCACAATCCCGCTGGTGCGGCGCCGCAGGCGTCGAGAACGTCGTCATGCTCTCCGACTACAAGGATAACAGCTTCGGCGAAGCTTACGGCGTACTGATCAAGGAACTCCGCTTGGACTACCGCGCGATCTTCGTCATCGATAGCAGCGACGTTATCCAATATGTCGAGTACCTCGGCGAAATGACGGAGCACCCGAACTACGAAGCGGCAATCGAAGCTGCGAAGAGCCTGATCTAGTCTGTCTCGTCAACACGAGCAGCATGGATGACACACAAGAAGAAGCGAGCGTGGACCGGCGGTCCGTCGCTCGCTTCTTTATTAGGCGCTCAATGGGTTAAGGCTTCTCCGTCTTGTACGACGCAAGCTTCTTGTCCAGCGTACGGTATATATCCAGGATGACTCGGTAATTCGATCCTAAATCGCCGAGCGAACCGCGGGATGCCGAGTAAATATCGACGGCCGTTACGATCGGGTTCACATTGATGACCGAGACGGTAATGTCCATCATGCGGCCCATTGCCGTGCGCTTCTCCAGCACGATCTCGCCTACCGACGGTACTTCGTGGAGCAGCTTGTAGCCCTGCATCTTCTTCAAGGTCGATACGACCTCTTCCCACGCCTTATCCTTGGACATCTTATAATAATGGGATTTAAGCTGCGGATCTTTCGCTCGGTCCCCGCTTTGCTCGAAACTGCGAATCAATCCGATCAGCGTTCGCTTCAACAACGGATAATCTCCCCCTCCAGCATCTCTTTCTGCTTCTCTCTATGATAACATGAAAAAGGCTCTGAAAAAAGAACAAAAACCTTCAAGGCTTCAACCGATTGGAAGAAAGCGCTCAAAGGCCTTGTATGGTCATTGTCCTGAAGCGGACAATAATGGCATGTAGGAACCCGCCTATGCCGTCCGACTGTCTTGTTTCTGAACCCGCTCTCGCAGGTGGGTGTCCGCAGAAGCGATTTTGAAGTCCCCTTTAGGGGGCATGTCAGCCGCGCTTCGATATGGGTCTCCCTAGAAACAGCCATTGGTTCAAAACAACGTAGAGCCGTAACGAACATCGCAGGAGGTATCCTTATTATAGGGTTATTCCGGTCAAAAGTAAACGGCATGCGCTATCAAGGCGCTTGGTAATTAGAAGCATTCGCCTAGCGCTTCGTCTCCTGCTCCGCCATCTCCTGGTCGGATGCCTCTTGCTCTTCTTCCTGCTCCTGCTGCTGGCGCTCCAGCTGATCCTTCAGCTTCAGGTAGATCTGATAGAAGTTGAAGAACGCCATATACGCGATCGCCACGCCCGAGAAGAACGGCAGCAGGAACGTCCAGCGCGTGCTGAACCACATAATCGCGAATGCCACTACGGCAGTCGACAGGGAACGGAACGGCCGGCCGATCGTGATCAGAATCGCGTTCTTCACCAGTTGGAACGTCCGCATGTGATAGTGCGTGATCATGGAGAAGAAGTTAAAGAGCGAGATGAACAGAAGAATGCCGATGCCGAGGAAAATATAGGACAGCAGCTGCAATCCTTCGAGTCCTGACAGATACACTTGATAATCTACGCCGATTACGACGAAAATCCCCGTGTACATCAGGCCTCCGAGCATGCTCTTCACATAGTTCTCCTTGTAGCCGCGGAAGAACGTCTTGAAGAGCGGAACGTCGACCTCGCCCATCACCCATTTGCGAGGCAGCGTGAACATCGCCGCTGTCGCCGGGAAGAAGATGAATGGCGCCGCAATCGCCGAGACGAACAGTCCGGTGAACAGCTCCTCGCGAGTCGTGAACGTAAAGAGCGGGATAAGAAACAAATACCAGAAAGGCAGGGAGCAAATGATCCATAATATATTCGTGACCGAGAATCGCATGATCCATTCCGATATTTTATAGAAGCCCCCCATTAGGCCCCGCATTTCCATCCTTAATCCCTCCGGTGCATAATGCTGTATGATTGTTGCGTGCCGCGGAATCCGCACTTCTCGTGAAGGCGCTTACCGCTCGGATCGTTCAGAAGCTGCGATAACAAGAGTGAACCGGGACGTCCCCCGCAGCGCTGCGGCGGACTGACTCCCGGTTCTTCATGCTGTTCGATTATTCCTCGGATCCTCTCGGACGACCGGCGCCGTAGCTGCTGCCGCCGCGGTAGCCGCCGCTGCCGCCGTCACGGCCTTCGCTGCGTCCGCGATATCCGCCGCCGCTGCTGCTGCTGCCGCGATATCCGCCGCCGGAGCGTCCGTCACGCGAACCGCTGCTGCCGCCGCGGTAGCCGCCGCCCGATGGACGACCGCCGCCGCTGCCGAACGAGCTGCCGGAGAACCGGCGTCCGTTGGAGCGCACGTCCGGACGACGCTTCTTGGCGCGAATCGGATCCTCTGGCGTGAGTTCAACGTTCACGTCCTTCTTCTCGCCCGTGATCAGCTTAATCGCTGCGGCAAGCAAGTGGACCGAATCGTACTGCTCAAGCAGTTGAATCGAGATGCCTTTATACTCTTGGAATTCTTCGTTCTGCACGACCTCGATCAGGCGCTCTGCCGTGAGGCGCTGCTTGCCTTCGATCGCCTCCGCTAGGCTAGGCAGCGGCTTCTTCGCGATACGCTGGCGCGTCACCTTCTCGATGAAGTGTAGATGATCGATCTCGCGCGGCGTGACGAACGACCAAGCCGTCCCTTCTTTGCCTGCGCGGCCGGTACGGCCGATCCGGTGAACGTAGCTCTCAGGATCCTGCGGCAAGTCGAAGTTGATGACGTGCGTAACGCCGGATACGTCCAGTCCGCGTGCGGCAACGTCCGTTGCGACGAGCACGTCGATGCTGCCGTCACGGAATTTGCGCATGACCGCATCGCGCTGGTTCTGCGACAAGTCGCCATGCAGGCCGTCTGCCGAATACCCGCGCTTCTGCAGCGCTTCGCTCAGCTCGTCGACGCGGCGCTTCGTGCGGCCGAATACGATCGCAAGCTCAGGCGACTCCATGTCCAAGAGACGGCTGATCGCTTCGAACTTCTGACGCTCGTGCACTTCGATGTATGCCTGTTCGATGCTAGGCGCGGTAATGTTCTTCGGAATGACCGATACATGCTCCGGATTGCGCAGGAATTGCTGAGCCAGCCGTTGGATGTTCGGAGGCATCGTAGCGGAGAAGAGCATCGTCTGCCGTTCCGTAGGCACCATGCCGAGGATCGTCGTGATGTCCTCCATGAAGCCCATGTCGAGCATTTCGTCTGCTTCGTCAAGCACGACGGTCTGGACGTCGTCCAGCTTGATCGTCTTGCGGTTGATGTGGTCGAGCAGTCGACCAGGGGTACCGATAATGATGTGCGGACGCTTCTTCAGCGCGCGGATTTGACGTCCGATATCTTGACCGCCGTAGATCGGCAGGGAACGAACGCCTTTGTAACGTGCCAGCTTGCCGATCTCTTCGGCAACCTGAATGGCCAGCTCACGCGTCGGCGTCATGATCAGCGCCACGATCCGGTCTTCGCTGACCGGAATTTTGTTGATGAGCGGAATGCCGAATGCTGCCGTCTTACCCGTACCGGTCTGCGCTTGTCCAATCAAGTCCTGCCCGGTCATTGCGATTGGTACCGCTTTGTCCTGAATCGGGGTCGACTCTTCGAAGCCCAATTCCGTGATTGCTTGAAGCACTTTCGCTTCCAGCCCAAATTCTGCAAATGTTTTCAAACTTTTCTCATACTCCTTCTATTCTGTGCCTACTTGAAAATATCCCAATCATTATAGCACAGTTGAGATTGTGAATACCAGTGAACGGAAAATGGGGATACTGCTGCTAACCAATCCGCCCAAGAAAGGAGACCGCCGGTGAAACGAATTGCCCGTACGTGCGGAACGCTGCTGGCCATGACGACCGCTTCGATCTTCATCGCCTTCGGCTTCAATATGATGCTCGTCCCCCATCGCCTGCTCAGCGGAGGCGTCTCCGGCATTGCCCAAATGATCGGATACGCAGCGGATCTCAATATCAGCCTTCTCTACTTCTCGCTGAACTTCCCGATTCTGGCATGGGGCTGGTTCGCGCTCGGCCGCCAGTTCGTCGTCTGGAGCGTCTATTCCGTCATTGCCGCCACGCTGGCGATGCAGTTCATCCCCGTGCGGGCCATCGCCTTCGACCCGCTGCTCGGGGCTGTGTTCGGCGGCGTGATCTTCGGTATCGGCAGCGGGCTTGCCCTGCGCTTCGGCGGTTCTTCGGGCGGATTCGACATCATCGCCTCGATCTTGACGAGGCGCCGCGACATACCGATCGGCGTGCTGCTGCTCACATTGAACGGAACGGTCATTACCGCGCTCGGGGTGACGACCTCGGATTGGGACGTGGCCATGTACTCGATGCTGTCGATCTTCGTAGCCGGCAAGGTAATCGACGTTCTGCATATCAGGCATGTGAAAGTTACCGTGTTTATTATAACCAGCCAATCCGAAAAGTTATTGGAGAAACTGCTGAAACTTCCGAGGGGCGTTACGGTCATCAAGACGAGAGGCGCGTACTCCCAATCGGACAACGAGATGCTGATGACGGTCACGACGAGATACGAGCTGGCCGCGCTTCGCAAAACGATTCGCGCACTCGACAAAAATGCGTTCGTCAACATCGTCGAAACGGTCGGCGTCATGGGGCAGTTCCGCAGGGATTGAAGCTCGGCACCCGCGCGGCAAAGGCTCATACGATGCCGCTTACGCATGAATCCCGCGCTTAGACCTGTTATTCCTGTCAATTATCTGCTATACTGGTACTGTTTCTGGAAGTGTAGTTTCATGCCATACGTTTCCCCTGTTTTCTACGAACCTAATTCGAGGAAAGGGTGATGCAAGATGGATATGGAAACTGTTACATTGTCTAGGATCGCTCAGAAGCTGGCCCCCGAATTGGTCCCTTTCCTAACCGACCGGGAGCTGAACATGAGTATCGTGCTGCGGGAAGGACTGGCCCTGCTGGCGCCGGAGGATGCTGTCGAGATCGTTCAGCACAGCATATACGAGCATCAGAAGCAAATCATGCTGCACTAGCCTCACAGAGGCGGGAACGGTTATACGTTCTCGCCTCTTTTTGCATTCCCGGCTTGCCAGGAACCGATCGACAAGAACATCCATCATTCTACAAATCCTACAAAATACCTGTGTTTGCGGACTCGAATCTGCTCTATAATGGAGAGAAATCAATTCGGGGAGCGTTGACAACATGGATTGGGTAATCGCGATTTTATTGTTAATGTACGGCACGTTAACCGGAGCATCGGCGGATCAGCCTGCCTCGCTGGCCAAGCTGCTCGAGCATACGCACGTGGCCATGAATCCTGCCTTAGCGCAGCATGCAGGCGGCGATACGACCGCTGAAGGCACAGATGATGTAAGCGCTGCCGATCAAGAGAACCCGGCTGTACAAGTCGGCACGGATCCCCAGCCGGATGCGCCGAAGATCAAAGGCGTATACGTGACGTCTCACAGCGCCGGCGGCGCTCGCATGGAGACGCTGCTCCAACTGCTCCGGGACACGGAGCTCAACAGCATGGTCATCGACGTGAAGGATGATTACGGCTATATCACCTATCCGACAACGAATCCCGAATTGCTGAAGCTGGGCACGGCTAAGAAGTACATCAAGGATATCGAGGCCATGATGGCGAGGCTGCAAGCCGAAGACGTGTACCCGATCGCCCGAATCGTGGTATTCAAGGATACGGTGCTTGCCCGTCAGCATCCGGAGCTGTCGTTCAAGCGCGGAGACGGAACCGTCTGGGAGAATAACAAGGGAGACAGCTTCGTGAATCCCTTCAGCAAGGAAGTATGGGATTACAACATAGCGCTTGCGAAGGAAGTCGCTGCCCTCGGCTTTAAGGAGATCCAATTCGACTACGTGCGATTCCCCGAGGGCTTCGAGAAGAAGGCGGATCATCTGCAATACGCGAAGACGGAGGAGAGCCGCGTCGATATCGTGGCCGGTTTCGTCAAGTATGCCAAGGAACAGCTGGAACCGCTCGGCGTACGGGTATCGGTCGATATTTTCGGCTACGCCGCTTCCGTCCCCGCTGCAGAGGGCATCGGACAAGACTTCGTGAAGATCTCGGAGCACGTCGACGTCATCTCCCCGATGGTCTACCCCAGCCATTACAGCACCGGCTGGTTCAACGTGAAGGACCCGGATCGGGATCCCTACGCGACGATTAAGGGATCGATGGAGGATACGCACGAGAAGCTGGCGCCGATCGCGGACCGCAAGCCGATCATCCGGCCATGGATCCAAGATTTCACGGCCAGCTGGCTGGGCAAGGGGCACTATATCAAATACGGCAAGGCCGAGGTCGAAGCACAGATCCAAGCGCTGCATGATACCGGCGTCGAGGAATATCTATTATGGAATGCCGGCAACAAGTATTCGGAAGGCGTCACGTATAAGTAATTGCCATCATCCGCTAGTGAGGCAGCCAGACGAGTCGCAAGACTCTCGGCTGCCTTATTCATTCTATTGGCGACGGACCTCATGCGCGAATCCGATTCGCTAGAGTGAAGGGCAGATAATACCTGCCCCTCCTCATCAAACCGTACGTGAGGTTTTCCCTCATACGGCTTTCCGATGTTCGTCATTCATGTGCATACAGATTACAATAGCGTTTTGAGTCCACA
>JAEZCJ010000222.1 GCA_023433615.1 Bacillota bacterium
CCCTTGTATCGTTTGAAGGTGCGGCTGAAATAATAGATATCCGAATAGCCGGTTAAGAGCGCGATCTCGGACACGGTCATCGGCGAATTGTGCAACAGGTACTCCGCATGGTCGATCCGAATGCGATTGATATATTCGGTAATCGTCCTGCCCGTGAGCTGCTTGAACAGTCTGCTGAAATGATAGCGGCTGAGGCCGGTCTCGCGCGCAAGCCGATCTACGGACAGCTTGTCTCGGAATTGGCGTTCGATCAGCGTTAGCGCCGGATCCAGCCGTTCCAGCGCAGTGACGCGGCTGGCCGAGTCCTCCGGCGTCAGCGTCGTGGCCACATGGCTGCGCACCAATGCGCAGAACAACGCATACAGCCTAGACTTGACCGCAAGCTCGTAGCCGTATGCCTGGCTTCTCAGCTCTTCGATCAATTCGAGCATGCAGGCGTGCAGCGGCTCGTCATGCTCGATCAGGTTCCGGAATAGCGTCATGTTGCGTTCGATCGGCGTGACGTATTTCGTCTGCACGTCATCCAGCGATCTGCTGTCCAGCAGACCCAGATCGAATATGACCGCATAATAGAACAATCGCTCCGACCGGCTGATCCCGTAGTGCAGCTCATTGCTGTTCACCACGATCAGGTCACCCGAAGAAGCGCGCAGCGTCTTCGTGCCGCATGTAATGTCCGCTTCGCCGTCCATCACGCATAAGATTTCGACATGGGCATGCCAATGCGCCGGGAACAGCAGCGTCCCGATGCCTTCCGTTCGGCAGGTATGGACCTTGATCGGGAAGAGCGGGTTCGGCATCGGCATCGGTTCTCGAAGCTGTTCATTGTCCTGCATGCAATCGCCCCCTGTGGCAGCACAATCGTGCAAATGATGAGCATGGTTATTCATGGCATTCCGACTGTCTGTCCTTATAATACGAGAGGAGTACGACTTCAATCAAGGAGGTTGGATCAATGGATACGAAGCCGATTCAAGTGGGCGTCATCGGAACGGGCTCGATCTCGGAGTTTCACCTGCATGCTTATTCGAAGAATCCGGAGGTGGAGCTTGCGGCTGTATGCGATCTGAACGAAGATCGTGCACGTGCGGCCGCCGCTAAATTCGGCGCCGGCACAGTCTATTCGGACTATCGCGAGCTACTTGCAGACCCGTCAATCGAAGCCGTCAGCATCTGCACCTGGAATAATACGCATGCAGAGATCAGCATTGCCGCCTTGCAGGCCGGCAAGCATGTGCTTGTCGAGAAGCCGCTGTGCCGTACGGTCGAGGAGGCGCTTCGCATGCAGGATGCTGTCCGCAGCAGCGGCAAGCAGCTGCAGGTCGGCTTCGTGCGGCGCTACGAGTCGAAGGCAGCGCTTGTCCGTCAATTCGCCGAACAAGGCGAATTCGGCGACATTTACTATGCCAAGGCATCGACGCTTCGCCGTCTCGGCAACCCGGGCGGCTGGTTCGCCGATATCGAACGCTCGGGCGGCGGACCGCTGATCGACATCGGCGTGCATGTCATCGATCTCTGTTGGTTCCTGATGGGCCGGCCGAAGCCGGTCAGCGTAAGCGGCAATACGTATCGGCAGCTGGGCAATCGTTCGAACGTGCAGCATCTCAGCTTCTATAAAGCGGCAGACTATCAAGCGGACTTGAATACCGTAGAGGATCTGGCGAACGCGCTAATCCGCTTCGAGAACGGCGCATCGCTCGCGGTCGATGCCAGCTTCACGCTGCATGCCCGCGAGGACAAGACCTCTATTGCCTTGTACGGCAGCCGCGGCGGTCTCGAGCTCGAGCCCGAGCTCGTCATGGTCACGGAGAAATTCGATACGATACTGAACGTCTACCCGCAAACAGACAGCAAGAGCTTCGATTTCGGCGGGGCATTCCAGAGCGAGATCGATCACTTCGTGCAATGCGTCCGCACCGGACAAGAGCCTCTCAGTCCGGTTGAGGACGGGGTTGCGATCATGCGCATCCTGAACGGAATCTACGAATCCGCCCGAACGGGCCGTGAGGTGATACTGTGAAGCTCGGCATCAGCACCTATAGCTACTTGCGCGCGATCGAGAGCGGCGAATGGACCGTGCTTGATGCGATCGATGCGGCAGCCGCCCTCGGGGCCTCGCATGTGGAGATCGTCCCGCTCGGCTTCAGCTTGACCGATAATCCCGCGCTTGTCGAGTCGATCCGGGAGCGAGCGCTGGAGCGCGGAATCGAATTGTCCAACTACGCGGTGGACGGCAACTTCTCCGATGCGGACGATGCGGCGTTCGAAGCGGAGATTACTCGCCTGAAGGCTCAGGTCGATATTGCGCGCGCGCTAGGCGTATCGCGAATGCGCCATGACGTCGCTTGGTCCGGGGACACGTCTATGGCACGCTACATGACCGAGCTCCCTCGGCTGGCAGACGCATGCCGCCGAATTGCCGCTTACGCGGCCGCCTTCGGCATCGTGACCAGCGTCGAGAACCACGGTTACTACGTGCAGGCGAGCGACCGCGTCCTCGCCCTGCTCCATGCCGTCGATCATCCCAACTTCAAGACGACGGTAGACATCGGCAATTTCATGTGTGTCGACGAGGAGCCGGCCTCTGCTGTCCGAAACGTTATCAGCAAGGCCTCGATGCTGCATCTGAAGGACTTCTATAAGCGCCCGGCAGCGCGCATTCCCGGAGAAGGCTGGTTCCCGACCGCAGGCGGCAGCATGCTGCGCGGGGCGATCGTCGGGCATGGCGACATCGATATTCCCGAGGTGATGCGAATCGTGCGTGCATCCGGCTACGACGGTTATGTCTCGATCGAATTCGAAGGGATGGAGGAATGCAGGCTCGGTACGCGCTTAGGCTTCGAGTATGTGAAGCGCATCCTGCAGGCCCTGTAGGTTACCAATACGATGAAGGCGGTGATCCGAAGATGAACAATCCAATCGGCGTAATTTCGGACAGCTTCAAGCTCGGGCTGCGGGAAGGACTTCGCAAAGCCCGCGACATAGGCGCGGACGGCGTACAGCTCTATGCCGTAGCCGGCGACATGGATCCGGCTAACCTGTCCGCCGATGCCCGCAGAGCCCTGAAGGCAGACATCGCGGCACTGGGACTTACGATCTCCGCGTTGGTCGGCGATCTGGGCGGACACGGCTTCCAGGACCCCGCGCAGAATGCGGCGAAGATCGATAAATCCAAGCGCATACTGGATCTTGCGCTCGAGCTGGGCACGAACATCGTGACTACCCATATCGGAATCGTCCCTGACGATCGCGGCGGACGCGTCTACGATACCATGCAGCGCGCCTGCACGGAGCTCGCCGACTACGCGGCGGGCATGGGGGCATACTTCGCGATCGAGACAGGCCCTGAGACGGCCGCGCATCTCCGATCGTTCCTGGACACGCTCGGAAGCAGAGGCGTGTCGGTCAATTTCGACCCTGCCAACATGGTCATGGTGACCGGTGACGATCCCGTCCAGGGCGTACATATTTTGAAAGACTACATCGTGCACACGCATGCCAAGGACGGCATCCGGCTCTGCGAAGTTGATCCGAGATTGATCTACGGGGCGTTCGGCTTCGATCCGATGTCCCACGAGAAGCTGGCGGAGATGGCCGACTCCGGCGAATATTTCCGTGAAGTGCCGCTCGGGGAAGGAAGCGTGGACTGGGACGCTTATCTCGCCGCCCTGCAGGATATCGGGTACCAAGGCTATCTGACGATCGAACGCGAGGTCGGCGCCGACCCGGAAGCCGATATACGCAAGGCAATCGCGTTCTTGAAGCGTTATCGGAAGCAGCAGTGACAAAGGCGGCAAACATGCGGACGAGGAGGAATTAAAGTGACGACAAACTTGCAAGTCGGGCAGCAAGAGCATTGGATCATCGCGCAAGCCGAGGAAGGCAGGCTCTCCGGTTCCCGGGAATCGCGGCTTCTGGCCGGTTATTCCGGTACCGGGTACGTAACGCATTTCGAACAGCCCGGGGACTACGTGGAAGTCGATATTACGATAGAAGCCGCCGGCACCTATGTGCTCTATATGCGGTATGCGCTGCCGCTTAAGGAACAGCGCAATCACCTGTACGTGGACGGCATTCATTACGGGGACATGGTGAATGCCCGGTCCGATTCGTTCGCGATCGCCGAGCTATGCACCGTGCGCCTAGATGCCGGCGTTCATTCCGTCAAGCTCGCCAAATCCGGCGGCGGCATCATGGTCGATTATTTTGCGCTGGCGCCGCTGACGCAGCGCCAGCCGCTCCCCTTCTCGCTCAGCAATCCGAAAGCGTCGCCGGAAGCGCGCGGCGTCATGCGATACCTCGCGGAAATCCATGGGCATCGTATGCTTACCGGTCAGCATACGGTTGCGGCGGCAGGACCCGAACTGTCCTTCATCGAAGAGAAGACGGGCAAGCTGCCTGCCCTCCGCGGCTACGATCTCATGAGCTATTCGCACTATACCGAGACGGAACTGCCTACCGAGCATAAGCGCTGGGAGATCGAAGTAAATGCCGGCTCGATCGAATCGGCGATCGATTGGTACCGTAACCGCGGAGGGCTTGTCACGTTCTGTTGGCACTGGTTCTCCCCGCTCGGCGGCGAGGACAAGACCTTCTATACGTGGCACACGAACTTTGACTTGACGCGCGCGCTGATCGAAGGAACGCCCGAGCATGAGGCGCTGCTCTCGGACATGGATGCAGGAGCGGCCGCGCTGCGAAAGCTGCAGGACGCGAATGTTCCCGTGCTGTGGCGCCCGCTGCATGAAGCGGACGGCGGTTGGTTCTGGTGGGGAGCCAAAGGCGCGGAACCGTATAAGAAGCTATGGCGGTTGATGTACGATCGCTACACGAACCTTCACGGCCTTAATCATCTCATCTGGGTATGGAATGCGCCGAACCCGGATTGGTATCCGGGCGGCGATGTCGTCGATTTGGCCGGCGCAGACATCTACAACGCGAAGGGCAACCACGGCCCGCTCACGTTCTGGCACGACTATACTTCGCTGATGACAGGGCATAGCAAGCCTGTTGCGCTGACCGAGAACGGGCCGATCCTCGATCCTGAGCTCGTCATGAAGACGCGTACGCCTTGGCTCTGGAATATGGTATGGGGAGGGGGCTTCGTCACGGATGGAGCCAGCACCTCCTTCGACATGCTGAATAAGGCGTATAACCATTCGTACTGTATCACGCTGGATCAGCTGCCGGACTGGAACTCGTACGGCGCTTAACACCCAATGACGCAGCAATCCCCCGGCAACGCCGCAACGGCTGCGTCCGGGGGATTGTTTTTTAGATGCGGTACTTGCGGATCATCCGCTTCGTGTGCGCGCGCATGATTCGCATCAGCCTTGCCTCCCGCGTCGAGATGCCGGAAGCACGCGCGCCGTGGAGGAAGGCGACCTCACGGTTCAGGATCACGCGATACCGGACCGCAGAATCCGCCCTAACCCGCTTCACCCACGTCGATTGATAATCCACCCGCTTAATCTCGGCTTGCCCGCCTTCATCCTTGCGAATCGTAATGAGCAGCACGATCCCGTTATGCGTGTAAGGATTGCGCTTCAGTCGAATCGAGATCAGATTGCCGAGCGAGTAGGCCTTCAGCTTATTGTTGCGCGTCCATACGATCGGCTGCAGCACATGAGGATGGGCGCCAAGAATGATATCGGCGCCGCTGTGGATCAGCTTGCGCGCCAGCGACTTCTGTCTTGCCGTCGGCAAAGCACTGTATTCGATACCGTCATGCAGGCTAACGATGACGATGTCGGCTCCCTGCTCGCGCAGGCGCTTCACTTCGGTCAGCATGCGGCGTACATCCAGCAGATTCACGCACCACGGCATCGCTTTGGGGATCGGATTGCGATTCGTATGCTTCGTGTAGGATAGCATCCCGATGCGAATGCCGCCCCGTTCCAGGATCAGGAGGTCGCGTGCCGATTCTGCCGAGGCATAGGTGCCGGTATGGGCGATGCCCGCCTCATCGAGCACTTCGATCGTTCGCAGCAGACCCGCCGGACCGTTATCCAAGCAATGGTTGTTCGCAGTCGTCAATACGTCGAAGCCTGCCCTCTTCAGCGCCGGAGCCAGCGCCTCCGGCGTGCTGAACAGCGGATTCCCTGTCGCGGGATTGCGCTTCTTGACGAACGGCTCGTTCCCGTACAGCGGCGTCTCCAGGTTGCCGATCGTCAGATCGGCTTGCTGCAGGACAGGGGCGATCTCCCTGAAGATCGGATCGTAATCATACGCATCCTCGCCTTCATTCGGAAGCTTGGCAGATAAGCTAATCATGCCGTTGATTAGAATATCTCCGACTGCGGCAATGGTGATTTCGCTCATTCCACATCTCCTCTCGTTCCTCGTACCAGACTATGCGTACGCGGAGCGGTTGGACTGGGTAAGCGCCTTGTCTTGGCTGTCTTACAAGTTCACGTCGTCCGTCTCTCTAGCGATCGTGTACACGGCGGCCCCGACTTGGATGACGGTTCCTTCTCCTGCCCGGCCGACCGTTACCGGTCTGCCTGCCGGTACCCGGATTCGTGTCGGGATCCCCCCTTCGGCTCTCGCTTCCCGAATGAGCACGCCCTGTTCCGCGTAGATCTCGCTGCCGCGTGCGCATCCGTCGATCTGCACGATGCCTCCGGCGTGCAGCTTCGAGCTCACCGCTCCCTTCTGCACGATTCGAATGTCCCCCGAACAGTATAGCAGGCTGTTCTGCACGAATCGCGCATGCAGCTGGGATTCCCGGCCGGTGCCGTCTGCCGCGACGCTGCGGTGCAGCCGATCGACCCTTGCAGCCAATGCGCGCAGATCAGCCATCGACGCGATCTCCGGCACGAACGGTTCGGTGAAATTTTTCTTCAACTTATGGCACAGAATCAACCACTCTTTATCGATGCCCGGCATGTTCGTCTTGACCTTCTGGTACAAGGAGGCGATCAGCCCCGGAACACCCGCGAATTGCTGTCTTGCGAACGCTTCGAACAACGGGCCGAAGCCGGTTCGCATCAACAACGCGTCGAACTGAACGGCGTTGTTCATGCGCTGCACGATGGCATCGATCATCGCGCGCAGCTGGCTGTTGATCTCGCCGATCAGCAGGCCGAGCTCCTGCTCCAGCATGCTGCCCGCTCCAGCGGACACTTCGCTCGACACGATGCTTTTGCGCACGAGCACGGAATGCTCTGCCGACACCTGCGCCATCATGATATGATCATGAATGCGGACAATGCCTCGCGCTCTAACTTTATCTTCCAACACCCGATCCAGACGGGCATAATCGATCATAAGACAGTCCTCCGATCTGCGGAACCGTCATGCCGGCACTTTCCTCTCGCTGCTCTCCGCATGTTCTTCTGCCTTCATTATGAAGGCTAACCGAGTTCTGTCCTATGACCGGAGCTTCCTAATTATGACGGAATGGGAGCATGATGAGAAGGTATTCCCATAAAGCAAGACCGGCCCTGTCAGGGGCCGGTCTTATACCTTGAAGACTTATCCGTTATTTGACCTTGCGATACAGCTTCTGCCTTGGCAGAATGGCGTCATAGCATTCGCTGCGCATCGTGTAGGACAGCGACTCCTTATCGCCGAGTCCGAGTACGCCCAGCATTGTCAGGCTGGAGTAGAACAGCTCCAGAACCTTGTCTTTCAGCGCCTTATTGAAGTAGATCAGCACATTCCTGCAGAGGATGACCTGGAATTCGTTGAATGAGCCGTCGGTCACAAGATTATGCTGCGCGAACACGATGTTTTTCCTTAGATGATCATGGAACACGACGCGATTATGGTCTGCACGATAATAATCCGAGAACGCCGCCGTACCGCCTGCCATCAGATAGTTCTGCGTATACTGCCTCATCGGCGTCAGCGGGTATGACCCGCTCTTGGCCACCTTCAGAACGTCCATGTTGATGTCGGTCGCATAGATGATCGACTTGTCCAGCAGTCCTTCCTCGTGGAGCAGAATCGCCATGGAGTACACTTCTTCACCCGTCGAGCAGCCTGCATGCCAGATGCGAATCGAAGGATAGGTCCGCAGCAGCGGCACCACCTGCTCCCGGAAGCTCAAGAAGAACGAGGGATCCCGGAACATCTCGGTGACGTTGATGGAGAAGTCCGCCAACAGACGCGCTAGACAAGCCGGATCATGCAGCACCTTCTCCTGCAATCCCGAGATGCTGGACAATCCTTCCGCGTGGATACGGTGCCAGATCCGTCTACGTATCGAGGAATAGGCGTAGCTTCGATAATCATACCCGCACCAATTGTACAGCCCGAGCAGCAGCAGATCGATCTCGATTCGTTCCAGCTCTTCGTTCATCGCGCCACCCGATCCGTCCCGTCCGGGTGTAACCAGACTTGGATAAGCGAGAGCAATTGATCGCTGTCGACGGGCTTGACGATATAATCGGACGCACCCGCTTCGATGCATTTCACGCGGTCTTCCTTCATCGCCTTCGCCGTCAGCGCAATAATCGGCAGCTCCGCGAATGCGGGATTGCTCCTGATTCTGCGCATCGTCTCATACCCGTCCATCTCCGGCATCATGATATCCATGAGCACGACATCGGCAGGCTGGCCGGACTCCAGCAAGCGGAGGCCTTCGATGCCGTTCTCGGCAAAAGCCACCTTCATCCCGTGCATCTCCAGTATATTGCTTAACGCGAACACGTTACGGACATCGTCATCGACCAAGAGCAGTCGCTTGCCCTCCAGGCCGCGGTACTGTTCCGTCCAGACCGCATGCGCGGCAGAGGCGGCATTCGATTCAGGCTCGGCTTGCAAATACATGTCCAACTCGTCCAACAGGCGCTCCGGTGCATGCTCATCCTTGATGATGATCGTGTGCGCGAATTTTTTCAGGAAAATTTCTTCTTTGGCAGTCAGATCCCGGCCCGTATAGACGAAAATCTTGATGCCGTCGCTGAGCCGGTCCTCCTTCATCCGCTCGAGCAGCTCGAAGCCGGACGTATCGGACAAGCCCAGATCGAGCACCATGCAATCGAAGGGACGGACCTTAAGCTCCTCGATCGCTTCGCGGCCGGTAGCCACCGCCGTGATCACGACGTTCCGGCTGCCGACCAATTCCATCAAGCTGCTTCGCTGGCTGCGGTCGTCATCCACGATCATGAGACGCTTGATATGCGTGTTCGGCGCTGAAGCCTGACGGACATTCGGCGCTTCCTGCGATTCGGCGGCAGCGGCAGCCTCGGCCTGCTGCAGCCGATCGGCATCCGCCGCAACCGGCATGCCTGGATCGACGCGCTCGTCCTGCGTGACTTCGCCGATGTAGAACGTAAAGGTGCTTCCTATGCCTTCTTCGCTGGCCACCGCAATCTCGCCATCGAGCAGCTTGGCGATTTCCCTGCAGATAGACAACCCGAGCCCGGTTCCCCCGTACTTGCGGCTCGTCGTCCCGTCCGCCTGCTGGAACGCTTCGAAGATCAGCTCTAACTTATCCGCCGGAATCCCGATTCCGCTATCGGCCACAGCGATATAACAGCGTTCTTCGCCTGCAGCCTCGATCCCGAACGTCAGCGTGACATGCCCGTGCTCCGTGAACTTGAAGGCGTTGCCCAGCAGGTTCGACAGCACCTGCTGCAGCCGCTGCTCGTCGCTGTACACAATGCCCGGCACCCGCTCCTCCAGCTGAATCGTGAACGCGATGCCCTTCTCGGCGGCTACAGGCTGGAATTGGCTGCGCGCGTACGCCGCAAGATCCTCGACCGCTACTTGGCTGATCTGAATTTCCGACTTGCCGGACTCGATTTTGGCCAGATCCAGGATATCGTTAATGATCGACAACAGATCGCGCCCCGACGAGTAGACCGTCCGCGCGAATTCCGACTGCTTAGCCGTCAGATTCCCGTCCGGATTATCCGCAAGCAGCTTGGACAAGATCAGCATGCTGTTCAGCGGCGTCCGCAGCTCATGGGACATGTTGGCGAGGAACTCCGACTTGTACTTGGAGCTCGCCGCCAATTCTCGCGCTTTCCTCTCCAGCTCCATGCGCGAGCGTTCGATCTCCACGTTCGTCTCCTCTAGCAGCTTATTCTGCTTCTCCAGCATATTCGCCTTGTCCTGAAGCTCCGTGTTCGTCTGCTCCAGCTCCTCCTGCTGGTATTGCAGCCGTTCCTCGGAGCCGCGCAGCGCCTGCGCCTGCGTCTCCAGCTCTTCATTCGCCGCCCTTAGCTCCTCCTGCTGCGACTGCAGCTCTTCGGACTGGGCTTGAAGCTCCTCGGTCTGCATCTGGGATTCTTCGAGCAATTGGGCAAGCCGCGCCCTGCTTATCGCGCTGTCCAGAATGATGCTTAGATTGCGAACAAGCTCTTCCAAGAGCGCTTGCTGATTCGAGGTGAATCGCTTGAAGGCACCGTATTCGATCACCGCGAGCGTCTCGCCGTTATGCATGACGGGGAGTACATAGAGATAGGACGGCGGCGCCTCCCCCAGCCCGGATCTGATGGGGTGATAGCCCGGCGGCACATCCGCCAGCAGAATAGGCGTCTTATCGACTGCCGCCTGGCCGACCAAGCCTTCGCCCGGCGCGAACTTGCTCGGCAGAAGTTCCCGCTCCCTGCATGCATGAGCAGCCAACAGCTTGAAGCACTGTTCCCCTTCGTCCTTCATGTAGAAGACGGCATTGCTGCCCTCGATCAAGGGCACCGTCCTCGACAAGTAGAGCGAAGCAATCGATTCCGGGTCATGCTGACCGTTCATCGCAGTCGTTATGTCGGCTACGTGAGTCTTCACCCAGCTCTGCTCTTGATTGATTCTGCTATATTCCTGCTCCTTGGCGATCTGCTCCTCGAGGGATGCGGCCATATGGTTGTACGAGCCGGCCACATCGTCGATCTCGTCGCTGCCTGTCACCTCGATGCGCGACGAGAGCCCCTCCGCTTCATGCGAAGCGCGGGTCATGACGCGCGATACATGGTTCAGCCGCTGCGCGACAGACCACATATTCCGATTGACGAAATAGATGCCGGCAAGGGCAATCAAGAGCGACAAAATGCTCGTCACGACGATCGCAGGCTCGACAACCTGGTCCATCGTCACGAGCGATTCGTTCATGTAAGCCTCATAATTATCCGTGATGGCCGCGATAGACGCGAAGAAGTCCGCCTGCATCTGTCCGCCTTGCGCGAGTACGATGCGACTGGCTTCTGCCTGCCTTCCATCCTGCACCAAGCCGATCACGTCGACAATGTATTGATAGAACACCCGATTAGTCTCGACAAGCGCCTGCACGTATTGCTCCAGCTTGACATCGCCGGCGACGCTCTCCAATACGTCGATTTCCGACTGAATCTGGACATGGAGTTCTTCGATCGCGGCGATTTCCCGTCCGATCGATGCCTGGTCATCCAACACGAGAATGTTCCTGAGGCTGATCGATTCATCCTTGGTCATTCGTTGAATATGATAGGCGGCCGTCTGTACGTCGGAATGGAACCTCAGCCGCTCCCCGATCTCATTGACCGAGAACGACTGGAAGATGCCCATGCCGGCTTGCAGCATAGCCACGGCCAAGAGCACGATAAGTCCGGCCAACAGCTTCGTTCTAATCTTCATCCCTTATCACCTCCCGCTGCTTACGCCTCTTTCTGTACCCGGAAGCTTGCTTCCATGCATGCCTGATATATATGGGACATCGCCTGCATGCGGTCGGATACGTTCATTTTCTGGAAAATATGCGTAATGTGGTTCTTGACCGTATGCTCGCTGATGAAGAGCCTGTCCGATATTTCCTTGTTCGTCAATCCTTCGATGATGAGCTCGAACACTTCGATCTCGCGGGCGGATATGGCGTACCTTTCCCTAGTATGCAGGATTGCCGCCTGGAGGACCGCTTGGTTCGCGTCGGCATTCGCCTGCAGCTGCACCGGCACCGGAAGCGCGACCGGCTTGGGCAGCTCCGGGCGCTTCGTCTCGACGATCGATTCGTCCGGCACATTCTTCAGCAGGAACACTTCGAATTCAGCCGGCGGGACAGGCGGACAGAACAGATACCCTTGAATGACGCTGCACTGCTCCTGCCGAAGCGCCTCCAGTTGTTCTTCCGTCTCTACGCCCTCCGCGACGACATCCATCTTCAGGCTCTTGGCAAGCTTGATAATCGATGCGATGAGCGCGATGCTGTCCGGAGACTTCGAGGAAATATCCCGCACGAAGGAGCGATCGATCTTCAGCGTATCGAGCGGATAGCGGCGCAGATAGCTCAGCGACGAGTACCCCGTGCCGAAATCGTCGATGCTGATCGATATGCCTCGCTTGCGAAGCTGCCCGAGGATATGCGTAACGGCATCTTGGTTATGCATCAGCATCGATTCCGTAATCTCGATCTCCAGCCGCTTCGGTTCGACCCCTGCCGTCGCGATGGCAGCGTCGATCCGCTCGACCAGCTCCTTCTGCAAGAACTGCTGCGCCGAGAAGTTGATCGCCGCTCGAATAGGGGTCAGTCCGGTCGCATCCCAGGCGCTGATCTGCCGCAATGCCTCCTGGAGCACCCACATGCCGATCTCGACGATGAGGCCGGACTCTTCCGCGAGCGGAATGAATTCGCCAGGCATGACCAGCCCCCAATTCGGGTGCTCCCACCTGATCAACGCTTCCGCGCTGTCGATTCTCCCCGTAGACAGATCAATGCGCGGCTGGTAGTGAAGCCTTAATTCATCTCGCTCGACGGCCTTATAGAGATCATTCTGCAGCACGAAGGCGCGGTACGAATGGAGGTTCATGCCGGAGTGAAAAATCTTCAGCTTGTTCTTGCCCTGCTCCTTGGCACGGTACAGTGCGGCATCCGCGTTCTTCAATAAGATCTGCGAATCCTCGCCGTCATACGGGAAAATGCTCATCCCGATGCTCGTCGTGACGTACAGCTCGTATTGGTCGACGCTGAACGGCGCGCGGAACTGTTCCAGGACGTTCTCGGCCAGCTCGATCGCGGCCTCCCGGTTCGTGTCAGGCAACAGGATATTGAATTCGTCTCCGCCGACCCGCGCGACATAGTCGCCCTCGCGCACGCTGGCGGACAGCCGCTCGCCGATCATCTGGAGCAGTTGGTCGCCTACCAGATGACCCAGCGAATCGTTGATATATTTGAACCTGTCCATGTCCAGGTACAGCATGGCGAACATACGCCCGCCCTGCTTGGATTCCGCGATGCATGCATTCAGCCGGTCATTGTACGACCTTCGGTTCGGCAGCTTCGTCAGCCAGTCATGGTATGCCATATGCGTAATTAGAGCTTCTGCTTCCTTCGCGCTCGTCATGTCGTGAATCGTGATGGCCGCGATGCTCTTATTCTGGACATAGCGCATGCCGGCCTGAATTTCGGCGAACATGACGGTTCCGTCCTTGCGCGCGGCGGTTACTTCATAGCGGCGCGCATAATCATGCATGGGATTCCGATCCCATAAGTTGTCGATGAACGATTGCGGTTGCGAGTCGGCGAACAGCATGCGGATCGAACGGCCGAGCAGCTCTTCCGCATCATATTGGAACATTGCCGTAACGGCGGGATTGACCTTCAGGATCGTGCCTTTCTCGTCGACGACGATCATGGCGTCAAGCGAGGTTTCGCTGATGACGTTCGTCAGCGCCTCTGAGGCGCGAAGCTCGTTGGTCAAGGCGGTGAGCTCGTGGTTCGCTTGCTCAAGCTGATGCGTCTTGTCCGCAAGCGCTTCCGCTTGCTGCATGAGACGCAGGTTCAGCCGGTACAGATCGACGAAGCTCTCCACCTTCGCCTTCAGGATGAACGGATCGAACGGCTTCAGCACATAATCGACGGCACCGAGCGAATACCCTCTGAAAATATGCTCCGCATCCATATTGTTGGCTGTAATGAATAGGATCGGAATGTGTTTGGTACGTTCGCGCGCCTTAATGATCTTGGCCGTGGCAAAGCCGTCCATTCCCGGCATCTGCACATCGAGCAGAATCGCGGCAAAATCGACTTTCATCACTTGCACGAGCGCTTCTTCGCCGCTGGCTGCCTTAATCAGATGATAATCGTCTCTCTCAATAATCGCTTCAAGGGCCAACAGATTCTCCGGTCGATCATCCACGAGCAGCAAATTCACTCTATCCTCGTTGATCACTGTATCGCGCACCTCCATCTATCCTTTGGCTATAGCAGCGGCTCCCAATGACGTTCCATAATATTACAAATTTATTACATCCTTTTTTTAGAATAGCACAGGCCGCTAGGAGATGACAGTTTTTTCTTCCTTTCGGATGACTATGGGAGCAGGACTATAGTAGGACCATCGTATGGGAGTCTATTCTCAATCTCGCGGATCTCGGAAGGATAAGAAGCGGGGTGGATGCGGCATGCCCTGCGATTCCGGCATGATGGATTCATACTAGTCCGGAAGAAGGCGATCTCGATGCTGCGAGCCTGCAAGAAAAGTGCGGTTGTGGAACTAACGATCAGACAAGCCCGTCATGTCTACGAAATGCTGGGGGATTCCGTCGGCAATTCGCTCATGGCGCAGCTGACCGAGCGGCTTAGCGCGACTGTCATGCGCAGGGGAATCATGTGGCGGACCGGCGATGACCGCATAAGCATTTCCTTGCTGTATGCCCGCGAGATGGAGGAGATTATGCCGCTTGCCAGCTATATGATGCGCTTGATCAAGGCAGAACCGGTCGAGGTCGATGCTTACCGTCTCTACATGTCCGCCGAAGCCCATATTCGTCTTTGCACATCGGATTGCCGCTCAGTCTGCTGCGATGCAGAGCATGAGGCTGCCCATGAGAGAATAACGGATGCGATCGCCCTCTTGTCTCCCGTGAACGGCAGCCTGACATTGGCGTCCGTCAATCGCATCCCGGTTCGTGTCGGCCGTACGCAAGCGCGCATCTCCGAATGGGGTTCGGAGCTCCTGCGGCTGCAGACGCCGTTGCGGCTTCCCCGTCACGGACAGCTCGCGGTGGACGTCACGGCACGCGTCCGGGAACAGGAAGTGAGGCTGACAGGACGCGTAATCTGGGCCGGCGCCGCAAGCGGGGACGAATTCGAATACGGCATCGAGCTGGAAAATGAAAAACCCGCCTATGCAGGCGGGCTCGATCGGCAATGATTATGCCGTCTTCTTCCGATTCCGATTGTAGATGTCGACGTATACCGCAAGCACGAGGATGCCGCCTTTGACGATATACTGCCAGAACGATTCAAGATTCATCAGGCTCATGCCGTTATCGAGGCTCGCCATGACGAGCGCGCCGATGATCGCTCCCGCGATCGTTCCGGCGCCTCCGACAAGGCTCGTACCGCCGATGACGCACGCCGCGATCGCATCGAGCTCATACATGTTGCCCGCGCTCATCGTAGCGGCGTTCAAGCGCGCGGTCAGCACAAGGCCGGCTACGGCGGCAAGCGTGTTGCACAGGATGAACACGGTCATTGTTCTGCGCTTGATGTTGATGCCTGACAGCCTGGCTGCTTCGGCATTGCCTCCGATGGCGTAGACCTGTCTGCCGAATGTCGTATTCTTCGCCAGGAACGTGAAGATCAATGCCAGCACGATGACCATGACGAACGGTACGGGAATCCCTTTATAGCTGTTCATGATATACACGAAGCCGAGCACCAATACTCCGATTACGCCTAGCCTGAGCACGCTGACCGGCATCGGCTCGACGTCGAAGCCGTACTTCTGCCGGGCGGCCCGCTTGCGCAGCACGAGATAGGCAGCGAACAACAACGCGATGATACCGAAGATCCAGCCGATGAGATCGGCGACGTATGCCTGGCCGAGCGACTTGACCGACGGCGTGAGCGGCGCGATCGTTACGCTGCCGGTCGTGCCGAACAGCAGTCCCCGGAACATCAGCATGCCGCCTAATGTGACAATGAAGGCCGGCACTGCCTTATAGGCGACAATCCACCCTTGCACAAGACCGATCGCGGCTCCCAGCGCGACGGTCGCGACGATGACCGGTATCGCCGTCCACTCATACCATACGTTCAGGATGGCTGCGACGCCTCCGGTGAAACCGACGATCGAGCCGACCGACAGATCGATATGGCCGGCCACGATGACGAGCACCATGCCGATTGCGAGAATGGACGTCACGGACATCTGCAGGAATAGATTGGATAAGTTCGTTGCGGACAGGAATCGCTCGTTCAAGATCGTGAACAGCGCCCATATCGACAGCAGCGCGCCGATCATCGTGTATGCGCGCGCATCGAATTTCAGCCAGCTTGCCCGCGGTCTGCTGCCTGCCTGCTGCTCCATGACTATCTTACCGTTAACGCTCATTTTGCCTTCCCTCCCGTTGCGGCTATCATGATCTTCTCCTGCGTCGCCTCTTCCGCCTGGAATTCGCCAGTCAGCTTGCCCTCGGCGATGACGAGCACGCGATGGCTCATGCCCAGCAGCTCGGGAAGCTCCGACGATACCATGATGATCGCGACCCCTTGCTTCACCAGGTCGTTCATGATGTTATAAATTTCGAACTTGGCACCGACATCGATGCCGCGCGTCGGTTCGTCCAGAATAAGAATCTTTGGATTCGTGAGCAGCCATTTCCCCAGAACCACCTTCTGCTGATTGCCGCCGCTCAGCGTTCCGACGACCGTCTCGACGGAATTCGCTTTGATCTTGAGCTGCTTGATATACGTCTCCCCGTTCGCGATTTCCCTATTCGGGTCTATGAGTCCGCCGGATGAGACGCTGCGCAGGCTCGCGAGCGTTACGTTGCTCTTGATATCCATGGGAAGCACCAGCCCGTACTTCTTCCGGTCTTCCGACACGAGCGCCAAGCCGTGATTGATGGCATCCTCTGTCTTCTTGATCTTGACGCGCTTGCCGTCGATCTCGACCTCCCCGCTGCTCGCGCCGGCGTAGGAGCCGAATAAGCTCATGACGAGCTCGGTCCTGCCGGCGCCCATCAGCCCCGCGATGCCCAGGATCTCGCCCCGTCTTACCTCGAACGACACATTGTCGATCACCTTCTTGCCCGGCACGTCCGGATTCATGACCGAATAGCCGCTTACGCGCATGACGGCTTCGCCCGGGTTCGCCTGCATCCTCGGGTACCGTTCCTTCAGCTCGCGGCCAACCATGAGCGAGATCACCTTGTCCTCATTAATCTCGTCGATCGGATAGGTGCCGACTGTCTGCCCGTCCCGCAGCACGGTTACCGTGTCCGCGATGGCGAACACCTCGTTCAGCTTGTGGGAGATGTAGATGCAAGTTACGCCTCGCGTCTTGAATTCGCGCAGGATAGACAGCAGAATGTCGACCTCTTGCTCGGTCAGCGCGGCGGTCGGTTCATCGAGAATCAGGATGTTGGCATTTTTGGACAGCGCCTTGGCTATTTCGACCAGCTGCTGTTTCCCGATGCCCAAGTTACCGATCTTCTGCTCGGGGTTCACGTCGGTCAGCCCGACTTCCCGCAGCCAGCGTTCGCTCTCCTTGTAGACATGCTCCCAGTTGATGATGCCGTACTTGGCAGGCTCCTTGCCTAAGAACAAGTTCTCGCCGATCGACAAGTCTTTCACGAGCGCAAGCTCTTGGTAGATAATCGCGATGCCTGCCTCTTCCGCATCCTTGATCTTATGGAATTGCCGTTCTTGCCCGTTAATCCGGATCTTCCCGTCATAGGTTCCGCTCGGATACAGGCCGCTCAACACTTTCATCAGTGTCGATTTGCCCGCTCCGTTCTCGCCGCAGAGCGCATGCACCTCGCCTCGCTTAGCCGTGAGACTGACTTGGTCGAGCGCCTTCACGCCGGGGAACGTCTTCGTAATGCTCTTCATCTCTAGTGCGGCCGACATCGCCATTTCACCTCGCACAGAATGGCAAGGGGAAGCTCACGTGAAATGGTTCATTTCACTGCTTCCCCTCTCTCGCCTATCTTCGTGATTTATTTGACGTTCTTGTATACGTCCTCTTTGGAATGGAAGCCGTCTGCGATCACTGTCGCATCGATATTCGATTTATCGACCGCGATCGGGTCGAGCAGCACGGAAGGCACGTCGATCTTGCCGTTGTTCACGACTTTGTCCGCGCCGAGCTCTTCGCCCTTCGCCATCTTCACCGCAAGCTCGGCTGCTTTTTCAGCCAGCGCTTTGATCGGTTTATAGACCGTCATCGACTGCGTGCCCTCTACGATACGCTGTGCGGCTGCCAGCTCGGCGTCTTGGCCGGATACCGGAATTTTGCCGTCCATCCCTTGCGAAGCCAGCGCTTGAATGACGCCGCCTGCCGTACCGTCGTTAGCGGCGACGACCGCGTCGATCTTGTTCTCGTTCGCAGTCAGCGCATTCTCCATGTTGGCTAGCGCGTTGGCCGGGTTCCAGTCCTTCGTGAATTGATCGTATACGATCTCGATATCGCCCTTGTCGATGAACGGCTGCAGCACGTTGAAGGCGCCCTTCTTGAACAGCGTGGCGTTGTTATCCGTATCCGAACCGCCGATATAGACGTACTTGCCCTTCGGAACAAGCTTCGTGATCGCTTCCGCCTGCATCTCGCCGACACGCTCGTTATCGAAGGAGACGTATAGATCCAGATCGGAGTTTTTGATCAGACGGTCGTATGCGAGCACCTTGATGCCTGCCTCATGCGCCTTCTCGACGATCGCCGCAGTTGCCTCTGCGTTGTGCGGCACGACGACCAGCACGTCTACGCCCTGGCTGATCAAATTCTCGGCTTGGGCGATCTGTTTCGCGTCGTCGCTGTTGGCCGATTGCACGTCTACTTCGGCACCCAGAGCCTCTGCAGCGGCGATGAACAGGTCTCTGTCCTTCTGCCAGCGTTCTTCTTGCAGCGTATCGAGCGAGAAGCCGATCTTGATCTTGCCGCCGCTCTTGCCGCCGTTCGATGACGCGCTCTTCGCGTCCCCGTTATTCGATTTCGTGGATGCAGGCTCGTTGCCGCCGCCGCATGCGGCCAGAACGAGAACAAGTGCCATGATCATTGCGAAGACCCCGCTCCGCGTGAAGCTCTTTTTCATTTTCTTCTCTCCCTCTACTCGAGAATGTAAATGCTTACATTTGCAACTATAACATCCTGCGGCGCAGCGAATCGGCACGATCGTCTGGACTCTTTTGGCATCATCTGTATTTTTTTGAGCCATAAAGGCAGCGCCACTTCGATCCACACCCTTGGGGAGTTTGCCGAAATGGCGCCGCTGGCCTACATTCTGTTGTTGAACAGCGTCTTGCGGTATTCGCTCGGCGATACTCCGCACAGCTTCTTGAATACCTTGCTGAAGTAATTCGGGTCGTTGTAGCCGACCTCGAACGTAATCGCCTTCAAGCTCAGCTCTTGGTCCGTGAGCAGCGACTTCGCCCGCTCGATCCGGCATTCGGTCAAGTAGTCGATGTAGTTCACGCCCGTCTCTTCCTTGAACACTTTGCTGATATAGAACGGACTGAGGTTCACGCGCGCGGCGATCGCTTCCAGCGAAATATCTTCCGCCGAATGCTGGGCAATGTATTGCTTGATCTGCCGGACAGCATCCGGTTCCACGCGCAGCCGATGCTGCTCCGCCGAGCGCACGAGCTTATCCAGTCCGCTCGCGGCTTCTGCGCGCAGCTCCCGGTAATCCTGCATCTGGAATGAGAAATACGGCTTCTCCGTGTCGATGCCCATCTCGGACAGCACCCGATAGACGACCCATAGCGATTCCAGCACGCGCTGCCCGGCCAGCATTAACCCGAAGCCGTTCTTCTCGTAACGTCCGATATAGTCCGAGACTGTCGCTTGAACGTCTTCCCAAGCACCCAGCCGGATATGGTCGATGAACTGCTTCTCCATCTGCTTGTTCGGGTAGTCTTCCTTCAGCTCCCCGATCGCCGGCAGATCCTCGTAGAACCGATGCTTCGAAGGGAGACCGGAATCAGCCGTCGCGATCAGCGCTTCTTGGTAGGACAGCCGAATCTCTTCGAGCGCGCCGTATGCGTGTCCGATGCCGATGAAGCATAACGTACCCGGCGCGCGCTGCTGCAAGGCCATCAGCTGCTGGACCATGGACGAGGCCTGCGCGCGGTACGACTTGCCGGTCTCGCGGAATACGATCAGCGGGATGTGCTTGCCGGACAACGCGCCGACCCAGCCGCTCCCCTGCTCCCGCATCCGTTCGCGGAGCAATCGGTGGAACAGTTCCGTGGAAGGCGTCATATTCATGCGCAGCAGCATCACGAACGCTTCGCGCGTCGATTCTCCGCCCAGCATCCGAACCATGTCTTCAAGATGCACCTCGTGCACATGGTCGAACAGCAGTTGCGTCACGACATCCGCTTCCACGACCGGCATCATCGTGCGGAGCGTCTCTTCGGTCGTATGTTTCGACTCCCATTCGCTTCGCTCCGCCGCGATCGCGTTCATCGCGCGAGTGACCGTCTCGACGATCTCGCCTGCGCGGCTGGGTTTAAGCAGATAGTCCTCGACCCCGATCTTGATGGCCGATCGCGCGTATTCGAACATTTCATAGGCCGTTACCATGATGAACCTCACCTGCGGGAATTCCTCCCGAATGCGCTCCGCAGCCTCAAGACCGCTGATGCCCGGCATTTTGATATCCATCAAGACGAGATCGGGCCTGTACGTCCTGGCCAGCTCGATGGCCGCCGCTCCGTTCTTCGCCAGCTCGATCGTCACGCCCGGGCAGCCTTTGAGCAGAATCGCCTGGAGCCCTTCCCGTTCGATCTGTTCATCGTCCACGATCATGAGCTTAAGCATCACGTCATCGCTCCTTCCTGACTTGGCAGCTTCAGCGTGACCCGCGTGCCCAGGCCGCTGCTATCGATCGTTATCATATCCTCGCGCCCGTAGAACAAGCGAAGGCGCCGCACGACATTGCTGAAGCCGATGCCGGTGGAATGCCCTTCGAGCTCCGTATGCTCGCGTTCCTCCAGAATGTGCCGGATCGTCTCTTCCGGTATGCCGACCCCGTTATCCTCGATGATGACGCGCACCTCTTCCTCGCCGCCCTCGACGATGAACCGAATCGTCCCGCCATCCTCAAGGGGCTCGACCGCGTGGATAACCGCATTCTCGATGATCGGCTGCAGCGTCAAGCACGGGATGCGGACATGGAGCAGCGCATCGTCGACCTCGAGCACGAAGCGAAGCCGCTCCGTGAACCTTGCTTTCTGAATCTCCATATATTGCAGCAGGACATCGATCTCCTCGCGCAGCGTCACCGAACGGTCCAGCCGCTTCAGATTGTAGCGCAGCAGGTTCGCGACGTTCGCGATCAGGTCGCTCGTCTCCTCCGAGCCTTCCATGTAAGCCTTCTTGGACAGCGTGTCCAGCGTGTTGAACAGGAAGTGCGGATTGATCTGGCTCTGCAAGCTGCGCAGCTGGCTCTCTTGCAGCAGCAGCTTATTCTCCTTCAACTCGCCCTCGAGCTGCGCCTTCTGTTGAATCTCGGAGATCAGGTTGTTAATGTTGATGCGCATGCGGTCGAACGTCTTCGCGAGGAACGAGATCTCGTCGCCCGACGTGATTTCGATCTGCTGGTCGAACCGTCCGCGGGATAACTCCTTGGCCGCATGCGTCAGCTTCTGGATCGGTCTCGTAATGCTGAGCGAGAACCAATACGTGAAGAGCAAGAGCAACAGCGTCGTCAAGCCGAGAATGAGGTAGCCGAGCTGCTTGATCGCCGCGCTCTGCTCGATGATGCCGCGATAGAATTGATCGTACGTGTTCAGCTCCTTGTCGATCAGCGTCAGCGTCGTCTCGGAGATGTACTTGGATATGCGTGTCGCCTCGTCGAAGCGCTTGTTCGACTCCTCTTTGTTCTCCTGCTTCAAGAACGAAAGGGTGTAGTCCGTTGCTTCCACGAGACTGTCGATCATGTTCACGTAGTTGGTCAGCGTGAACGCGTTCTCGTCGGTCCGAAGATCCATGAGCGAGCCGCGCGATTCCAGCAAGCGAGCTTGGCTCGCGTTGAACTGTCTCAGCTTGCTCGGAGAGGGATTGATCAGATAGTCGTTCAGCTCGGCTACGACGCGTCCGCTCAGGCCGGTCACGTCATTCATGCGCAAGTACCGCTGCAGAATCTGGTTGTACTGTTCCTGCGTATTCTGATTATAGTAGGTAAGCACCGTCCAGATGACCGCCATGATCGACAGGACGATCGCCGCGAGCGACAATATTTTCCGCTGGATGCCGCTCATTCCCTCTCATCCGCCTTCAGCACCCGAATATCCGTGAAGTAACCGTCCATGTTAAGCGGCAAGTTCTTGCCCTCGAGCCACTCGATCATGAGCCGCACGCTCTCCCCGCCCATGTCTGCCGGCGATTGCGCGATCAGCGCATCGATGTCGCCCTGCCTGAGCAGCGCTAGCGTGTCAGGACTGTCGTCGAACGAATAGATGTAGTAATCCTCGACCCGATAGCGCTTGCCGATCTCTTGAATGATGGCGCTTGCATGGCTGGCCGTCACGGCAATGAACGCCTTCGCGCCGGGATGCTCGTTCATGATCTGGTTCGTCACCTGCACCACGTTCTCCCTTGCGTCCCCGGATGCGACGATTCTCGTCTTGATCTCCCCGTAATTGTTCAATACCGCCAGAATGCCGTTCAATCGCAGCCGTTGAAAATCCTCCTGCCGATCCGACACCATGAGAATGACATCCCCCGCGAAGCCCATGTCCGACAGCAGCTGCCGCGCGATCATGCTGCCGGCCTCGTAATGATCGGAGCCGACATACGTTCGGCGCAGGCTATCGTTCACGGGGACGTCATTGGCCACGGTAATGATCGGAATGCCGCTCTTCGTCGCCTTCAGCTTGGTCAGATTGGTGAATTCGTCGGTATCGAGTCCCTGCACGATAATGCCGTCGACCTTAGAAGCAATCGCGATCTCGATGTTGTTCAGGAAGTCCCGCTCGTTGCGCCCGAACGTCCCCCACGCTTCCAGACTGGCTCCGAGCCGCTCCGCAGCCTCGAACGCGCCCCGTTCTACCTCGGTCCAGAACGGGCTGTCCAGCTCCTGCGAGATGAGGACGATGCGATATTCATCCCCCGGGCTCTCGGATACGGCAGGCGCAGCCAGGTCGCTCGTGAACACGCGGTACGCCGTTATGGAGGTGTAATACATCATGACGAAGCTGCCGATGATCACCGACAGGATGAACAGTCTGCGCATGGAACCCCTCTTCTCTCCCTGGATGGACCTGCTGGCTTGGCGCTTAGACCATCCGATTCGTCAGCGCGCCTAGCTTCTCGATCTCGACCGTGACGATGTCGCCCTGCTGCAGGTACACGCGCTTCTCCTTCGGCATGCCCAGCACGACGCCCTCCGGCGTCCCCGTCAGGATGACATCCCCAGGCTGGAGCGTCATGTGCCGCGAGATATAGCTGACGATCTCGGCACAGCCGAAAATCATGTCCGACGTCCGCGACGACTGCCTGCGGTCTCCGTTGACGGTGCAGCCGATCGCCAGATCGTCCGGATCGCCGACTTCGTCGGCCGTCACCAAGTAAGGACCGAGCGGGCAAAAGCCGTCGCAGGTCTTGCCGAGCATCCATTGCGCCGTTCGCAACTGAAGGTCGCGGGCAGACAAGTCGTTGGCGCATGTATAGCCGTACACATGCTCGAGTGCATGCCGTTCGTCCACGTCCTTCGCCGTCCGGCCGATCACGATCGCGAGCTCGGCTTCGTAATCGACCTTGTCCGACACGCTCGCAGGCAGCCGTACTTCGCTACCATGCCCGGTCAAGGCATTGTTGAATTTATTGAATAGAATCGGATAGGCGGGGATCGCCGCCTGGGTCTCTTCCGCATGCTTGCGATAATTCAACCCGACGCAGACGATCTTGCCCGGCTGCGTCACGCAAGGCGCGAATGCGAGAGCAGACTCGTCCTTCCATACGGCGCCGTCTGCCGCATGATGCGCCGCCGCTTCTTCTGCCAGCTGCCCAAGCCGTGCCGCCGCTTCTTCGCCGCCTGCGATCGCTTCCATGACGCTCGCAGGATAGGCTGCCGCGTCTTGCGGCTGTATCGCCTTAAGCGCTTCCATCACATCCAATATGCCTTGCCCTGTCTTCATTGCGAGCCTGGGCTCGCCTTGTTCGATATAGGTCAGCAGTTTCATCTTCGTTGCGCCTCCTCAAGGTTCATATTCCGATACTAAGCATTCTTACCGAGAATGCACTCGGCGTCAATGGCTGCGCTTGCGATTGCCGCTACTCGTCGGCCGTCCGATATAGGCTTCGGTACTCGGACGGCGTCATTCCCTCGTGCGCCAGAAAACGCTTGTTGAAGTAGCTCACGCTCGGGTAACCGACATCCACCGCGATCTCCCCGATGTTCGCATCCTTGCGCTCCAGCAGCCACTGCTTCGCAAGCTGCAGCCGGGCACGCGTGACGAAGTCCATCGGCGACATCGCGACCTCCCGCTTGAATAGCTTGCAGAAATAATGGGGACTGACGCCTGCCCGCTCGGCCCACTCCTGCAGGACAAAAGGCTTCCGCGCCTCCTGCTGCAGCAGCGGCAGCAGCTCCGATACGCGATTCTCCGATCGACCGGAACGCTGCGACGACAAGGGAACGGCTTGCTGCACGAACAAGGCCAACGCCGCATACATGCGGGTGGACAGCAGCGCCGGCCGCAGCATCGTATGCGTCTCCGCTTCGGCGAGCAGCGCAAGGTGCGCCTCTTCCCAATCGGCCGGCTGTCGGAGCGACCACAGCCGATGCTGATGCAAGCCTCGCTCGAGCATATAATCGTGCAGCGCACGCCCGTAGAAGTGCACCCATCGGACATCCCAAGGCTCGCTGCCGCTGCTGTAATACCGCTGCTCCTGCAGCGGAAAATAGAGCACGGCCTGCCCCCGTTGCAGCTCGTGCGCAATGCCGTCAATCTCCACGTACCCTCTGCCGGATGCTACGTAGTGAATATTGAAATTGTTGAGCGAGCCGGCCTCGCGCGTAACCGAATGCCCGGGATAGTCGGTATAACGGCCGATCGACTCGGGAAAACAGAAATAGGGCATGTCAGGCAACGTAAGCAGATGGACTTGGCGCTCCACCATGATCCCTCCTGAAGACAATATCGTTTCAACAAATTGCAATAAGTTGTCATTTTAATAATATTCTTCTGGACTTATAATGACAATATCCTAGTAATGAATCCCATAAGAAGCACTGGAGGTGGCGAAGCAGCCATGACAACCATCACGATTCCCGGCATAACCAGCCGCGTCTCCCGCCTGATCAAGGGGACGGACTATTTCACGCATGAGACGTACGAGAAAGCCGCGGCCAATATGGATGCATTCTTGTCCATCGGCGGGAACACGGTCGATACCGCCCATATTTACTGCGGCGGGCAGAGCGAGGAAGTATTGGGCAGGTATATGGAGGAGAGAGGCAACCGCGATCGGATCGTCATCCTGACCAAAGGCGCGCATCACGACCATAACGGTCCGCGCGTGAATAAGGCCGCGATCGAGAGCGATCTGCTGCAGAGCCTCGAGCGTCTGCGGACGGACTACGTGGAATTGCATGCGCTTCATCGGGATGACCCGAACACGCCTGTCGGTCCCATCATCGAGGCGTTGAACGAACATATCGAGGCAGGCCGGATCGGCGCGATCGGCGGCTCGAACTGGACATGGCAGCGGCTGCAGGAAGCGAACGACTATGCAGCGGCGAACGGACTGATCGGGTTCACGTTCAGCAGCCCGAACTTGAGCCTGGCTAAGGCGAACGAGCCGTTCTGGGCCGGCTGCGTATCCGCCGATGCCGAGACGCTTGCTTGGCATGCCGCGAATCAATTCCCGCTGCTGTCTTGGTCTTCCCAAGCGCGGGGCTTCTTCACCGGTCGGTTCACGCCGGAGGTGCAGGATAATGCCGATCTCGTCCGTGTGTTCTACAGCGACGACAACTGGGAGCGTCTGCGGCGGGCCGAGCAGCTCGCTAAGGAGAAGAATGCCACTGCGATCCAGATCGCGCTGGCTTACGTGCTGAACCAGCCGTTCCCGGCCTGTGCCTTGATCGGCGCGCAGAACGGTGCCGAGCTGGCATCTTGCGACGAAGGCTCCAGGATCGTGTTGACGCGCGAGGAGATGGACTGGCTGGATCTGGTCGTTCGTTGAGGTTGGGGGAATCTCGAATACAACAAGCTGACGCCGCGTACGTTCCGGAGTCAGCTTGTTTTGCTTGCCCGGGCCGTGTATCCCAACGCTTATAATATCCCCAGTCTAAAAAACGGAGACCCCTTATGAGGTCTCCGTCTGCTTGTCGTTATCGATTGACGATACAGACATTCGAGCGATTAATGCGCCATGAAGCAATGTCTTAACGATAGGCCGGCCCGGATCATTAAGCCTTGCGAGCAGTATCTCTACCGCATGCATCCCCATCGCTTCCATAGGAACGTCGATCGTCATCAGGGACGGCTCCAATTTTTCGGCATCATCAATGTTATCGAACCCCGTCACCGAGACATCAAAGGGTATCTGTACGCCTAACTCGGATAGAATCTGCATCGCCGCTAGTGCAATATGGTCGTTTGCGCACACCAGAACAGTCGGAAGCGCGCCAGTCTTGCGCATCTCGGTTAATTCTTCCCGCATCTCATCATGGCTGAGATCCTCCAAGAGTCGATGAGATGGAGATTGCACTTCCAGCCCCTTCTCCTCCAGTACCGTTCGGAAGCCCAGCCATCGATCCGAGAAACTCCGGGAATAAGCTGGATCGCCGACAAACAGAAGCCGTTGATGTCCGCGATAGATCAGTTGCTCGGTCAGTTTACGCATACTGTCGAAATTGTTCATAAAGACCGTATCCGACTCAACAAGGTCATCCTCATGGTCTACCAGAACGAAATGTAGACCAGCCTTGCGAATCGCAAGGATCACTTCCTCTGCAATATAACCGATGCCGACCAAGCCGAGGACCTGGGAGGGATCTATAATTTGAAGGAACCGGTCCGAATTGTGTTCGGTCAATACCATCGTACCGATGTTCCGTGCAGCCAAGGCCGCAACGACACCATCCACGATCTTCCCCCAGTAATAACTGTCGGCAATTTGGTACCTTACATTCGGCATCAACACGATTACCGTGTCCTTAAAGGGCATGCCTGCTTTGTCGATCTCCGTTGACATGGCAGATCGGGCCTTCTTCTTCGTATGGCGCTGGCTGAAGTAGCCTTGTGCCGCTGCTGCCTGGATGATACGGTTGCGTGTCTCTTCGCCGACGCCTGGTTTTCCCGACAATGCTTGCGAAACGGCAAATTTCGATACCCCTAATTGTTCAGCGATTTGCTGCATGGTAACTTTGCCCAACGGCTTCCACTCCGAGTCTTCATGCTTTTTTTTGTAATCGTCTCATTATTTAATAACGTATTTGCGTACCGGTGTCAACAAGAACGAGATAGCAGTCGAGAAGCGGGTCCCTTGCTGTACGTTTCTCATAATGTAACCGCTTGCAATCTAAAAAAACATAACTTATAATTATTTTGTGAGGCTAACTTTAGCTATCACAACATAACAAATATAAGGAGGCGATGATTAAGCAGGCACCGCAGCGTTTGTTTCGTTTCGCATTACGTTTCGAACCACACTTGAAGGAGGAATTATGATGCAAGAGAAGAAACTTTTGAGCGTAATACTCACTTTCGTCCTTACCGTTGCTATGTTATCTGGAATTGCCATGGTCGATGAGAATCGTGCTTTTGCCGCAGACGGGTTTTATGTAAGCGGTTCCAGTCTTAGGGACGCAAACGGAAATAACTTTATCATGAGAGGCGTCAACAGCCCTCATGCTTGGTATGATACGCAAGCGTACAATGCACTAACGACGATTGCTAACAACAAAGCGAATACCGTACGCATCGTCTGGTCGACCAGCGGCACTGCCAGCCGACTGCAACAGATTATCGACCGTTGCAAGGAGCTTGGCCTGATCGCCGTCGTAGAGCTTCACGATGTCACGGGAATCAACAACGCCAGTCGACTGAATGACATGGCCCTCTATTTTGCCCGCGCCGACATTAAGCCCATTCTTATTAACAACGCCAAGTACGTCATCGTCAATATCGCCAATGAATGGGGTGACCATTCTCTCTCCGATACAGCCTGGCGCGATGCTTACAAGACGGCGATCACCACAATCCGCAACGCAGGCATTAACAACACGATCATGATCGATGCATCGGGATGGGGGCAGAATTCTTCGCCGATCAAGACCCAAGGTCAGGCACTCTTGAACCATGATCCGCAGCACAACGTCATGTTCGCCATCCACATGTACGGCTCATGGAATGATTCGTCGCGCATTGGATCCGAATTGCAAGCCATTAAGAATCTCGGGCTGGCCGTAATCGTAGGCGAATTCGGCTGGAACTATAATAACGGCAACAACAATCTGGGCTGCAGCGTCAATGCGCAAGAAATTCTGAATCAGGCGCAGTCCAAGGGGATCGGCTACCTGGCCTGGTCGTGGACAGGCAACGATAGCGCTAACGCTTGGCTCGACTTGGTAAGCAGCAGCGATTGGACTACTTTTACGTCATGGGGCAACCTGGTATTTAACGGCACGAACGGCATCAAAGCAACAAGCGTGAAGGCGTCCGTATATAATACTTCCTCGGGTTCAACATTGTACAGCTTTGAAAATGCGACGCAAGGATGGACCGGCAGCAATATTACGGGCGGCCCTTGGGCTGTTACGGATTGGTCAAGCAGCGGCAGCTACTCGCTGAAAGCGGATGTCGCTTTCGGCGGAGGACAGTCCTATCTGCACTACACCGGGTCCAACAACTTCAGCGGGAAATCGCAACTGAAGGCTACCGTCAAGCATGCCGCCTGGGGAAATCCGGGCAGCGGCATACAAGCAAAGCTATATGTGAAGACCGGTAGCGGTTATACATGGTTTGACGGCGGGACGATTGGCATTAACGGTTCTGGCGGCACGACGCTCACCCTTAACCTGTCGAGCGTCTCTAACCTATCGGATGTACGCGAGGTCGGCGTTCAATTTCTGTCTCCGACCAATAGCAGCGGCGGCTCATCCGTTTACTTGGATAACGTAACGGTGCAGTAGCAGACTGGACTGCCAGAAGTTCTGTTAGCAACAAGCAAGCAGCGCATGCGCCCAGAACGGCGCATACGCTGCTTTTATTTTGAGAAGCGGCCCGGCAATATCGTATACCTTAGCTCGCGGTTTCCCAGCAGGACAAAATTACGCAAGGTATTTCCATTCGCGTTAGCCGATTGCTGCGCCAGACTTCCGCCTCACTTAAGATGAACAGGCGGCGGTCTCGCTTAGACTTGCGGCGTTAGTTCGGATTTGCCCACTTCCAGCACCCAATCATCATACGAATCGCTCCGCAGTTCACAAAAGCTGTATAAGAGGGGCACAAAACAACGCTTCCCGAGTAGAGCGTGCTCCAATTCGGACAAATCCAACTGCAGCATGCACCTATGGCCTTCGCAGCCAAAGGCAGCAGCAATTGTTAGCAACAAAAAATCCCCTGCGCCGCAAGGGATCGTCGTTGATAAGTTATGGTGCGGTAGAGAGGACTCGAACCTCCACGGGCGTACGCCCACTACCCCCTCAAGATAGCGTGTCTGCCATTCCACCACTACCGCACATTTGAAATTGCATTCCCGATCGATTGCCGCTGCTTCAGAGGGATGAAACAGTGGTGAGCCATGAAGGACTCGAACCTTCGACACCCTGATTAAAAGGCAGGTGCTCTACCAACTGAGCTAATGGCTCTTGCTTGATAAGGAATGATGGTGACCCGTAGGGGATTCGAACCCCTGTTACCTCCGTGAAAGGGAGGTGTCTTAACCCCTTGACCAACGGGCCCCGCCTGATAAGTGCTTCGTCGTCACCGGAGCGACAACATGAATCATTATACCGAAATGCTCGTCTCTGTGCAATATCTTTTTTTATTGTTCCGTCGAATGCTGCGATATATGCCTCGATCGGGCAAATAAAAAAGACCGACTCAACGGCCTTCCGTTGTCTTGCCTTGCCATAATAAGAATGGCGGAGAAGGAGGGATTCGAACCCTCGCACCGCTTACGCAGTCTAACCCCTTAGCAGAGGGTCCCCTTGAGCCACTTGGGTACTTCTCCAAGAGAATGGCTCCCCGAACAGGACTCGAACCTGTGACAACTCGATTAACAGTCGAGTGCTCTACCAACTGAGCTATCAGGGAACGTTAACTTGTCGTGTTGAGCGACAAGAACTAATTTATCATGATTCGTTTTTGAAGTCAAGCATGTATAGCAGTAATTTTCCGCCACACTTTCCGCATGCGTATTTACTGGGATCCATGCGCCTTTTGCGCTTGTATTCAACCCCGCAGACCGTGCATTTCAGCATGTATTTATGCGCCAGCACCTTGCGTGCTGCCCGATCCGGCAGCGATTTGCAGAACCGGCTGCCTCCTACCTTGGCCAGCAGCCGCTTAAAATCCGCGTCGCGATGCTGATACCCCCGCTTCAAGATATGGAGATGATAATGACACAGCTCGTGCTTGATGATCTTCTCCGTCTCCTCCGCCCCGAACGTATCCAACTGATGGGGACTGATCTCGATATTGTGGCTTTTCATGAAATACCGCCCGCCCGTCGATCGCAGCCTGCGGTTGAACGTGGCTTGGTGGCGAAACGGCAGCCCGAAGCTGTCCAGCGATATGCGCTCTACCCACGCTTGAAGCTGGCGGTCATCCATCGCTATGGTCTCCCAATCGCAGCGTAATTAACAAATCCTTCACCCTTCGCGCACTTCTGATACTTGAATTTATAAAGCTTCATGCGCTACACTGTCAAGTAGGTTTGGAGATGGACGCAGTAGAAGAGGGGAGACCGACAAGCGGATGCCGAAGATGCGCTATATCGTAATGCAAGGACGGGAAGGGCTGTCATTCGTCGAGATGCCTGCCTCGCACGCCTATCAATTGAGCGCGCTGAACCTGCGCCTCCATAAGGAAATCGACAAATTAACGGCCGACAACGTGCCGCACCTGCCCTGGGCGGTAGCGGAGTGCGCGGACCTTGAGCTGCATGACGCTTCCCTGCCCGTGACGGGCGGCCTCGACTATATGAACGAGCTCGAGCAGCAGTTCGCGGCCGTTCAAGAGCAAGCCTATCCGCTGATCTCGCTGCTTACCGAGATCCGAGCGCTGCAGGCGCAGCTCGAGCAGTGGTACGAAGAAGAATACGACGCCTAACGATCGCTGAACGGATAGGACCTGCACGGACATTCGCCCTTCGCCATATGCTGATAATAACTTAGCATTCCCGGAGGAGGCCGATTGAACATGCCGCAGTGGCTCTGCAACCAGTTGATGCGGGCATTCCAGAAAAAAGAC